>CAZBFL010000038.1:0-8943 GCA_964491175.1 uncultured bacterium | reverse complement strand
ACATCTATTCTCCCAACTGCTAACTACAAAAGATAAAACATATTATACGAGGAGGTGAAATAGATGAAAAGATTAAATTTCGCCGGTTTGTTTCTATTAATTCTTGTAGTTTCAATCCTGGCCGGATGCTGCGTTAAGCCAATTCTGAAGTCCTCCTACCGAACCAAGCAGTATGCCGCCGCAGATACGTCTTGGTGGGGTAAATCAGGGGCGAAATCCGCGCCGGTAAAAGATGCATATACAGCAAAAGATACCTCAAACCCGACTGCGACCGTGGAGAAGAAAGGTTCCTGGTGGATGCCGGAGAGGGCTCCGAAGGGCAAGGGTAATACCGTCTGGGGGAACAAGGGCTATGTTTATATGGCCGATGTGAAGGAAGCGCCGAAGAAGAAAGAGCCCTCCAGAAAGGCGGCGCTTCAGGATGTTTATTTTGCCCTTAACAGCGCTGAGTTGACCTCGTCCGCCAAAAAGGTTCTTGACGCCAACGTAGATTTCCTGAAGAACTATCCTAAAGCAAAGATAGTTCTGGCGGGGTCCGCGTCTCCGGAGGGTCCGGACGACCATAACCTGAAATTGTCCGAAAGAAGAGCTCTTGCGGTCAAGAATTATCTGGTTAAAAAAGGCATACCGGAAGGTTCCGTTTCCGTTAAGGTCCTGGGCGGGATAGCAGTGGATAAGTCCGCTTACCCGTCTGCCAGAAAGGTTCAAGTGAAGATGGTTTCCTGGTAACCGGTAATTTTGTTTGAATAGGGGCCCTCGCCATTTTTGGTCAGGGCCCCTTATTTATTTCTGTTTTTTCCCTCCGTTTTGGTTGACGCGGACATAACAACAGGCAGGATTATTGCGGGAAGCCTTTTGTCCGGTAGGATTTCTTGCCCGTCGTGATAATCAGCGCCTCAACTCCGGGAATTCTCTCTGCTAAAGAAAGCGTATCGGTCGGACCCATAACTGTAAACGCCGTGGAAAGTCCGTCTGCCAGCATAGCGGTAGGCGCGATTACCGTGACGCTTTCCGGGTAATCCGGCAAAGAACCGGTCAGGGGATTCAGGATATGGCTGTACCGTTTCCCCTTGATTTCAAAATAGCGTTCGTAATTGCCGCTGGTGGAAACGCCCTGGTTTTTCACGGAAACGGAACCGATAGAGCCGCTGCCGCGCGGGTTTTGAATTCCAATCTTCCATCGGCCCTGGCGGGGTCCGTCTCCAAAGGCGTAGAGGTTGCCGCCCAGGTTGACCAGGCCGGATTTTATCCCGGCGTATTTCAAAAGGGAGACCGCCTCATCAACCGCGGCCCCTTTTCCGATTCCGCCCAAATCAACGGCCATTCCTTTCTTTAAGAGACGGACCATTCCGTCTTCATCCAAAACCACGTTTTGATAACCGACCAGAGGCGTCAGGGATTTGAAGTCGGGCAGTTTTCCGGTCTTTTCCGATTCGCGCCAGGCAATCATTAAAGGCGCGATCGTGATATCAAAAGCGCCGTTTGAAATGCGGGAAACCTCCAGCGATTCCTTCAGAAGGGCCAGAGTTTCCGGTGAAGGTTTAATCCGGCCTTTCCGGTTCAGCTGCGAAATTTCGCTCTCCGGCTGGTAGATTGACCAGAGGCCTTCCAGGCAGCGCATCCGGTCGAAGACTTTGGCGGCAAGGTCATCGCTGTCAATGCCGGGAACCGGGGTAAAGGAAAGGTCGCAAAATGTCCCCATAATCAGATTTGAATATGAGGCCGTCTTCTCTTTTGTTCCGCAAGAGGCCAGCAGGATGGTCAGAAAGATAATTAACGCCGGGCCACCGTGCCTTCGTCCCGCCGCGCCGGAATTCAGCATAAAAATATTATACCATTTTGCGGATACGGGGCCTGTTGTTTTCGGACGGCAAAAAGTGATATAATATCTAAATTCGTTTACTTTTTATTTCAATGAAACCCAGGAACAGATTTACCGGCGGGATACATCTGCCCGATTACTGCAAGGAAGCGGCGGCCAGTTGTTCCATCAAGGGCTTGCCCTTGCCCAGGCGGGTTGTCCTCCCGATGAGCCAGCACGCCGGGGCTCCGGCTGCTCCGGTTGTCAAGAAAGGCGATTATGTTCTCCGGGGGCAGAAGGTGGGGGAAAGCGCCGGCAACGTTTCCGTTCCGGTCCACGCCAGCATCTCCGGCACGGTGGCCGATGTCGTTCCTTACAACCATCCGGTCTCCGGCCAGCCGGTGACTGCGGTTATCATCGATTCCGACGGCCTGGATAAGGCCGCGGAATCCGGCAGCAAGTACCCCGATTATCAAAACCATTCCCCCGACGAACTGCGCGCCGCCGTCAAGGAAGCGGGCATCGTTGGGCTGGGCGGCGCGGCCTTCCCGGCGCACGTCAAACTCTCTCCGCCCAAACCGATCGACACGGCAATCGCCAACGGCTGCGAGTGCGAACCATACCTGACCTGTGACGATCGCCTCCTGCAGGAACATATGCAGGAGGTAGTAGATGGTTTTAAGATAGTGATGCATACCGTCGGCGCTCCCAAAGGCATAATCGCGGTTGAGGACAACAAGCCCGCGGCCATAGAGAGCATCAAGAAGATTATCCGCGGCGAACCCGCCCTGGAGGTTAGGGTATTGGAAACGCGCTATCCCCAGGGTGCGGAAAAACAACTCATCAAAACGGTGCTCAACCGCACGGTCCCTTCCGGGAAACTTCCTTTTGACGTCGGCGTAATCGTGCACAATGTGGGCACCTGCCGGACAATCCATAACGCGGTGGTAAACGGCCTGCCCCTGACCGGCCGTTCCATAACCGTCACCGGGGACGACGTCGCCAGGCCGGGAAACTATGACGTCCGGCTCGGAACCCTGCTGGGCGACGTATTGAACGAGTGCGGCTACACGCCGGCCGAAGGCCACCGGGTCATCCTGGGCGGTCCGATGATGGGCATCACCCAGGCTTCGCTGGACGTGCCGGTCATCAAGGGCACCTCCAGCATCCTGATTTTGCGTGAGGCAGAAGGCGGCTTCGCCTTTTCCCCCTGCATCCGGTGTGGCAAGTGCATAGACGCCTGTCCGATGAAACTGATGCCGAACATGCTCAGTATCTACGCGGAGAACGAACTCTGGGACAAGGCCAAAACATACAGCCCGAAAGATTGCATAGAATGCGGCTGCTGCGCTTATGTCTGCGTTGCCAAGCGGCCGCTGGTCCAGCACATAAAACTGGTCAAATTAAACACATGAATTTAACCGTAACCGTTTCGCCCCACATCAAATCCGGGCAGGATATCCGCCGGGTAATGCGGGATGTGATAATCGCCCTTACGCCCGCGGCCCTGATGACAGTGTGGTTCTATCAATTCAAGGCCTTGTTTCTGATAACGACCTGCGTGGCAAGCTGCTGCCTGGCGGAATATATATTCGAGAAAGTAACAAAAAGGAACAACACGCTCTCCGACCTGAGCGCGGTCGTTACGGGCTTGCTGCTGGCTTTTTGCCTGCCGCCGTCGATACCGCTTTGGATCGCGGCCGCCGGCGGATTCTTTGCGATACTGGTCGGCAAGGCAATCTTCGGAGGCCTGGGCCATAATCCTTTTAACCCGGCGCTTGTCGGCCGGGCTTTTTTACAGGTATCCTGGCCCAAGGATATGTCCCTCTGGACAGCGCCCTACGATACCGTAACCACCGCAACGCCGCTGGGCATTACGAAACTCAACCTTCCGGGAATCATACCGGATAACTGGACGCTCTTCTTCGGCAACTTTGCCGGTTCCCTGGGCGAAACCCCCAAACTGATGTTATTGCTGGGTGCGCTCTATCTGCTCTTTCGCAAGCACATCAAACTCTATACACCCCTCAGTTTTATCATAACCGCGGCCATACTGGCTCTGCTTTTTAAGGAAAACCCGGTATTCCATCTTCTGACCGGCGGCCTGATTCTGGGCGCGTTCTTTATGGCAACCGACCCGGTTACCACCCCTCTAAGCCGGAATGGCAAGATAATCTTCGGCATCGGGTGCGGCATATTGACCATGCTCATCCGGCTCAAGGGCGGTTTTCCCGAAGGCGTCTGTTACTCCATTCTGATTATGAATATGATGACGCCGTTTATAGACAAGATGACCGTAATCAAAAAATTCGGGGCATCCTGATAATGTTTACCAAGGTACTCAGTTATACGCTGCGCCTGACGATACTCTGCGTTGCCGCGGCCTTCGCTCTGGCGGTGGTCTACGGAAAGACGGAGCCGATGATTGAAGAACAGACCAGGAAGATTGAGGACCAGGCCCAGAAAGAGGTCTTGCCTGCGGCCGACCGGTTTGAGAAGGTAAACGAAGATTATTCCCTGGCTTTTGATAAAGAAGGTAACCCGGCGGGCGAGATTGTGAAAGCCAGCCGGCAGGGTTACGGCGGACAGATAAAGATTATGGCCGGAATCGACAACGAAGATAAGGTGGTCGGCATCAAGATACTGGAACATTCCGAAACGCCGGGGTTGGGCGACGGGATAGCGAAGGAAAACTTCACGCGGCAGTTTGGCGGCAAGGCCGCACCCGAGATTATGCTGAAGAGGGATGGGGTCGGCATTGACGCCATCACCGGCGCAACCATCTCCTCCCGGGCGTGTGTTGAAGCCGTGAAAAAAGGATTGGATTATATCAAACAATATGGGCAAAACGGCGAAACCAAGGTTAATAAATGATTTTCTCTACGGCATCCTGACCGGCAACCCGGTCCTGGTGCTGATGATCGGGTTATGCCCGGTGCTGGCCGTATCCACGTCCGTATTCAATGCCGTCGGGATGAGCGCCGCTTTTGCGTTCGTCCTCTTCTTTTCAAACCTTGTTGTATCCCTGCTGCGCAAATTTACGCCCGATGAAATCCGCATCCCCGTGTTTATCATCGTCATCTCCACCTTCGTTACGATTATCGATTATATAGTTCGGGCCTATTCTCCGGAACTCCAGAAGCAATTGGGCGTCTTCCTGCCGCTCATCGTGGTTAACTGCATCATTATCGCCCGCGCGGAGGCCTTTGCCTATAAGAACACGGTTGTTTCTTCCATACTGGACGCTTTCGGAACAAGCGTGGGATTTCTCATCGTAATGGTTGTCATCAGCGTTATCCGCGAGTTTTTGGGCACCGGCGGGCTTTCCTCAAAGATAATTCTGAACAAACCGGTTCTCTTTATGATTATGCCTCCCGGCGGGTTTGTAACCATCGGTCTGCTGATGGGCGTTTTAACCCACATTAAGTTGAAAAAGCAAAAACAA
Organism: uncultured bacterium; assembly: GCA_964491175.1. GTDB lineage: Bacteria > Ratteibacteria > UBA8468 > MWAK01 > MWAK01 > JAHJUB01. The sequence continues at coordinate 3,697 of CAZBFL010000038.1, read as the reverse complement.
TAATATGATTAATAACGGAATGAATTCCGCCGCAATCTTTATCAGCGCCTGCCTGATAAATAACATACTCCTGATTAAATTTATCGGATTATGTTCTTTTTTCGGCCTCTCCACGAACCTTAAAAACTCATTGGGCATGGGGGTGGCCGTTACCTTCGTAACCGTACTCGCCGTCGTCGTTTCCTGGCTTATCTATCACCTGATGCTGGTGCCGCTGGACCTGGTTTTCTTACGCACCGGAACGTTTATCCTGACCATCGCGACGCTGGTACAGCTGGTGGAGATGTTTCTCAAGAAATACGTGCCGCCGTTATATCACGGTATGGGCATCTATCTGCCCCTTATCACCACAAACTGCGCCATCCTGGCGGTAACCTTCCTGAATATTGACTACGAACTCAATTTAGCCAAGAGCATCATCCACGGCATCGGTGTCGCCGCCGGGTATACGCTGGCCATCGTTCTCTTCGCCGGTTTGCGGGAGCGGATTCTCACCGCCCCCATCCCCAGGGCGCTGCAGGGGTACCCCATCGCCTTTTTCCTGGCAAGTTTAATGTCGCTGGCGTTTTTAGGGTTTAAAGGATTATTCGGCATATGAGCATGCAATTGTGGGCTATCCTGGTCCTGGGCGGTTTAGGGTGCGTCTTCGGCATCGGGCTGGCCCTGGCCAGCCGCATCTTTCACATCAAGCAGAATCCCCTGAAACTGCAGATTATGGATATGCTTCCCAAGGCAAACTGCGGCGCCTGCGGTTTTGCCGGGTGCGAATCATACGCCGACTGGCTGGTCAGCGACCAGAAAGCGTCCGTGGAAAAATGCACTGTGGGCGGGCCTGAGATTGCCCGGGATATCGGCCGCTTATTCGGCAGGGAAGTGGTTGCAGCCGCCAAAAAGAAGGCGGTCATAATGTGCTCCGGCGGGGAGAACTGCACCGACCGGTTTGTTTACAAGGGGGTGGCCACCTGCAAGGCGGCAAACCAGTTATTCGGCGGCCACAAATCCTGCCTCTACGGCTGTCTGGGTTTAGGCGACTGCGCAAAGGTCTGTCCCTTCAACGCCATCACCTTCTCCGGTCCCGGAAAAGTCCCGGTGATAAACATCAATAAATGCACCGGCTGCGGTCTGTGCGTAGCCGCCTGCCCCAAGAAGATTATCGACCTGGTGGAAGAGAAGTTCAAGGAAGCCGTCTCCTGTAAATCCCATGACAAGGGCGCTGTCGTCCGCAAGATATGCAAGGTCGGCTGCATCGGCTGCGGCATCTGCGTCAAGAACTGCCCGGTCAACGACATCGTGCTGGAGAACAACCTCGCCCGGATAAAGTACGAAAACTGCAACAACTGCGGCATCTGCATTGAGAAATGCCCCACCAAAGCAATCAAAAAGATTGCGTAGGGGAGGGGTTCCATCCCCTCCCAATGTAGGACAGGCGTCTCGCCTGTCAAAACAAAAAAGTAGGACAGGCGTCCCGCCTGTCTCTTTTGTAGTGCGACCCTTCAGGGTCGCCAATATGTCATTACGAGCGTATTTTGCGCGGCAATCCATCCTCTCCCCTTGAGGGAGAGGACTAAGGCGAGGGGGGGTATTGCGAGGCGCGGTGTGACGCGGCAATCCCGTTTTTCCTAATTCCCTCTTTTCCCCGAATCATTGTATAATAGAAACATGCGGTTTGAGTTTCGACTTCTGATATTTTCCGCTCTATTTCTGCTTACCCTCGTTAACATCACCCACGCCGAGGAATTTACCGAAAGCGACTGGCAGGTCGCCTTTAATAAAAAGGTCACCCGAGGCGTACTGGAAGCAAAGACTGCCACCGGCCGCGTTGACATCCTGACCAAAACCCACGCCATAGAGGTTGACTACGCGCGCAACTACCGGGAAGCCGTCAACCAGGCCCTCCGGTACGCGCAGGAGACCAAAAGGAAACCCGGCATCGCCCTTATCATTGACGGCGAAACGGACACTCCCCAGGCAGCGGAAGCCGCTAAAAAACTTGCCGAAGAAGCGGGTGTTGCATTCTGGCTGGTGAACGATTACGTCGAGAAAAGCGATGTTACCCGCGGACCTGGAAAGGAGTACTGGCTGAATACCAAGACCGGAGTGAGGCATAACCGTAAGTGTCGCTGGTTCGGCAATACCGAAAAGGGGAAGTTCTGCGGTCCGGATGATGGCCGTCCCTGCCAGCAATGCGGAGGATGAAATAGGTGCTGTTGCGTAGGGGAGGGGTTTCAACCCCTCTCACGTTATTGCACGGCAATTCGCTTTTTTAAATTAGGGGATAGTTAAGAATTATCAAACTGCTTCAGATTTTTCAAACAGGAGTTCTGCGCTAAATCCGGCTGTTGAATTTTTGAATAGTTTGTCTATTTCGTCGATCGCATCGTATGACAGGTAGCGAATATTTTTTTCAAGCTCCAACTTCCTAAATGTCGGTCTTTTTACCTGTTCTATTAAGCGATTGCGACGAGAAGGGGGAGTGACTATAAAGAGGGGGTAATTGCTATTTGGCGCGATGACTTTAAGGTCAGAAAGTCTCAGTAAACCCGAGTAAATTGACGTTGTATTCTCTATTTCAAATGCTGCGTCAATTAGGAATTCTTCTTTCCAAACCACGTCGATATTCTCAACATATTTCGCAGGAACATCGATACCTGCAGTAAACTCGTTTTCGAAATCGGTGAACTGATATTCCTGGATAATTATTTGTTGGTCATTTTTGGGTATCCATACTTTGGAACCAGATTTCTTGCCAAGTTTTGCGAGTTTCCACTGTATTAAAATGTGGTCTGAAAGTTCTTTGCTGTCAAGTGTTTCCTGCTCTACGTCAATTTCATAATCTGCCACCGTCTTTTTCACTGCGCCTTTTTCTTCTATCGGTTTCCCGTTTCTTATGCGTAAGAGAATTGAGTACAAGTCGTCATACTTAGAGTAGAATTCTTCAAGTTTACTTTCAGAAATACACGTGAATCCGCGTAATTGGTAGTCCGGCAGGTAATTAAAGATTTTTTTTAATTCGGCAAAAGGTAGATTTATCTCCTGAGGGTTCGCTATGAAATAGATAAGATCCCACCCTTCGGTTGTTCTTCCCTTCAGGTTTTTCCAAAGTTCTCTTGATAGTTCTGGACTGATTGTTTTGACCGCAATTTTACCTAAGAGTTTTATGATATCGCTTTCAATGATAAGGATATCATCACCAGGAGACATTTTTTCAAACTTTTGCCTATTGACAGAAGAATCCCGAGAACCCCAGATAGTGATTGGTTTATTACCAAAAACACCTATTAATTTATCTCTAAGGCTTGAGTCAATAAAACGGGATATGCGTTCTAAGGAAACTTTGTTTTTGATGGTATCTTGATAATGAACGATTTGTTCATAATTTCCGGGGGAGATGTATAGAAGAAATATGTTTCTCATTTTCTCAATCCGAAGGCGAATTTTGCAAATTTCGAACAGATGCCTACCGTTCTTTTCTTTTTCTGAAATGCACAAGCATATTATCATTTCCTTAAGGTTCTGGTCAAGGGAATTAGAGTACGGGAACACTCGGCGTACTTAAAAAAAGTGGGGGGATATTGAATAGCAAGAATCTCTGTGACCGAACAGTATCCGGTCAGGGATAAAAATGGGTAAAATATGGCGCAATCAAATAAAGAAGGAAGTGAAGGGAATCCTTATCCTTGAAAGGGGGCAACCCTGC
>CAZBFL010000037.1:0-9006 GCA_964491175.1 uncultured bacterium | reverse complement strand
TCGTTAGCCCCATTCACCGCCTCCTTTTTTTACTTATCTTACCAGAGGCGGTATCTTTTCGTTTAGATTTCTTATGTGAGGCATCGATACGATTTCGTTTAGATTTCTGATGAGGCACTTCGGTCAGTTGACCATAAAAGAGAAGAAACGTTACAATTTAAGAGATGAAGATAAAATTTCTCGGGGCAACGGAGAACGTAACAGGTTCCCGGTTTCTGGTGGAAAGCGGCGACTCCCGCAATTTGGTGGACTGCGGCCTGTATCAGGAACGAAACTTCCTTGACCGCAACTGGGAAGATTTTACGGTTGCTCCCTCCGGCATCAACAACGTATTTTTAACCCACGCCCACCTTGACCATTGCGGGTATCTGCCCAAACTGGTCAAAGCAGGATTCAGGGGTGAAATTTTTTGTACGCCTCCCACCAGGGAAATTGCGCAAATCATACTGCTTGATTCCGCCAAAATACAGGAAGAAGATGCGATAAACAAGAAAGAGCGGCACCGGCGCGAGGGCAGAAGCGGAACACACCCGGAAATTCCCCTCTATACGGTTGAAGACGCAAAGAACGTCTTTCCTTTGTTTAGAACCATCCCGTACGAAGAACCGACCCCGGTCTCTCCGGGAGTCAATCTGACGCTTCACAATGCCGGGCATATCCTGGGCGCAGCCACGATAGAACTGGAAGTAACCGAAGGCGGGCACAAGAAAACGGCGGTCTTTTCCGGGGATCTCGGCCGTTGGAACCGGCCCAACGTCGAAGACCCGGTCACACCGAAAAAAGCCGACTTTCTCTTCCTGGAATCCACCTACGGGGACCGTCTGCATGAAACAGAAACGGCCTCGCTCGCGCAATTTGAAAAAATAATCGTGGAAACGCAGAACAGGGGGGGCAACGTCGTCATCCCGGTCTTTGCAGCCGAAAGGGCCCAGGACCTGCTTTACTACTTAAGCGTTTTGCTGAAAAACGGCCGTATCAAGCCTGTTCCCGTCTTTATCGACAGCCCGATGGCGATAAACATTACCGATGTTTTCAAAAAATTTACCGGCTATCTTGACGCAAAAACAAGGGCGTTGATCGAAAAAGGAGAATCCCCTTTCAACTTCCCCCAGTTAAAACTCTCCCGGACGGTTGAAGAATCAAAGATGATAAATGCAACAAAGGGAACTTCAATTATTCTGGCCGGTTCCGGAATGTGCACGGGCGGAAGGGTGAAATACCATATCCGGGAAAACATTACCCGGCCGGAAAGCGTTATCCTTTTTGCGGGCTACCAGGCGCAGGGAACGCTGGGCCGGGAGATTATTGAGGGGGCCAAAAATATCAGAATTTTCAATCAAATTTATCCGGTCCGCGCCCGGATTGAAAACGTGGGTGGTTTCTCCGCCCACGCCGACCGGCAGGAACTCCTCCGGTGGGTTTCCGGATTTGAAAAACCGCCGCAAAAAATATTCATCATCCACGCCGAGAAAGCGACGTCAATCAAGTTTGCCGGGTTCCTGCGGAAGAACGTCAGGAGCGATGTCGTCGTTCCGAAATACCGGCAGGAGGTTATGCTGTAATTTGCCTGCTTTCATCAGGCAGACAGGTTCCCGCCTTTTCCCCTTTCTGGACGTACATTAACTGATCGGCCCGGGCGATCAAATTATCCAGAGAATAGGAATGTTGTGAATTACAAAATGCTACGCCGGCGCTCAAATGTAACTTGTATTTACGCTCTGCCTGCAAATCGTAAACCGCCAGGTTTTTCTGCAAACGCTTCAGTAAAACCTCTTTGTTTTTAATCGTGGCGTCGGTTATCAGAACAACAAATTCATCTCCGCCAATCCGGGCGATAATATCCGATTCGCGAAAAGTTTTCCTAAGGATGGCGGCCGCATCAATTAAGGCTGCATCTCCGGTCTGATGACCAAACCGGTCGTTAATCCGTTTCAAATCGTCTACGTCGGCATAAAAGAGAAATATCTTTTTCCGGGCACGCCTCGCTATTCGCAACTGCTGCTTGCCCAGGACAAAAAAAGCTCGTCGATTATGGAGACCCGTCAAATCGTCCGTGAGTGACAGGGCGCGTATCTCTTCCTCCGCCTGCTTGCGTTCGGTAATATCTCTGAAGATGGTATAAACCTGGCAAGGGCGGCTTTCCTCTGCTTTGAATTGCGGTATGGCGGTGACGTTCAGCCAGACATATTTTTTCCTGGATGGATTGAAGACGCCCATGACAACGTCCTGCACCTTTTTACCTGTTTTCAAAGCCACCATTGACGGATGGTTCTCTCCGGGAAAATCAGAACCGTCCTCGTGAATTGCTTTACGGTGGCCGGCGGATATTTTCCCCTGCGCCCGCTTAAAGGAAAGACCCAGAATCCGCCTGGCGAACGGGTTGGCCGAAATAATAGTTCCGTCAGCCGCGTGATAAACCACGCCCTGCACCATCGTTTCAAATAATGTCCAGTATTTTTTCTCGCTCTCGCGCAGCGCCGCCTCTGCTTTTTTTCGGTCCGTGATGTCAACCATCACGCCTTCCAGGTAACCTTTTTTCGGAAAAATTCGGGCGGAAAGAAGTACCCAGACAATGGAACCGTCTTTGCGGATAACATGGGCTTCAAACCCTTTAAGACGGCCGCGGCGGAAACTGGCCAGCATCTTCTTGCGTTGCTTTGGTTCGATAAAATGTTCTGAAGAAACAAATTTATCGATAAACTCACGGCGGTTGGTATAACCGTGCATCAAGGCCATGCGGTGGTTGCTTTCCAGTATTTTTCCGTCGCTAATCCGGCTTCGGAAGATTCCCACCTGGGCGTTGTTGAAAATACTCCGGTACTTTTCTTCGCTTTCGCGCATCGTCTCCGGCCTTCCCGCAGACTTTCCTCCAACTTCTCCTAAAATCTTCATTGAAATTACTTCGGGTTTGCGGCTGAATAATCGCCGATAAACAGATCGACCTTGTCGCTTATATGCCGGCGAACGTTTTCGGCCAGATCCTTCACCCAGGAGATTTCCACTCCGTCGCTCTTCTCCCAGGTTGTGGCCCACAAAAGAGCTCTTGACGGTTTGACCGTTTTTCCCCGTTCAAGCGCCACCACCTGCTTTAACTGAACCGATGTGCCGTAAACATACTCCAACCCCGAAACAAATTTTACCGTATTAACGATCACGTAAAGGTAACTGTCGGTGCCGGAGGGTGAAGCGGGAAGGTGCAAACAATTCTCCGTCGGAATAACCTTGATGCCGGCTTCACGAAGTTTCGATTCTACGTCGGTTTTTATCTGTTCTTTGCTTAAACCGTCCTTTATCGCTTCCGGGTCGATGTCCTCGACAAACACGCCCACTTCTTTTAAACCGCGAAAAGGTATCCGGTCCTCCGCGGCCTCGGTCAAAAAGGGAAGGAACGTTAAGAAGAGGATTAACGCCGGGGCCAAAACCGCGTTCTTTAGGGCCTGCCTTACCATCTCCGTTCTTATTCCATAATCTTAAACTGACAGTTGCGGTTCAGCGCCCAGGCCGTATCGCTGTGGGCCGGGTCTATCGGACGCTCTTCGCCGTAACTGACCGTACCAATCCGCTCCGGAGCAACCCCCAGGGAAACCAGGTAACGCCGGGCGGAAAGGGCGCGGCGCTCGCCCAGAGCCATGTTGTACTCTTCCGTACCCAATTCATCGCAGTTGCCTTCAATCACAATCTTAACCTTCGGATTTTTCTTCAGGTAATCGGCCACCTTTTCCAGGGCAAAGCGGGCGTCGGACCGGATATCGCTTTTGTCGAAATCAAAATAAATCGTCTTAAAGACCGCCTTTTCTTCGGCTGTCAGCGGTTCCCGGGTCGCTCCTTCCACAACGGCAACGGGTATCCCTTCGCCCTTTATAGCCTTTGCCCGGTCTTCTTTTGTCGCCAGGCCCTCAGTCGGTTCCGGAGCCGTTTTCGGTTCTTCAACCGCAACTTCAGGCGATACCGCTTTTGCCGGCTTCTTTATTTCCACCCGGCCGGCGCAGCCGGCCGCCAAAAAACATACCGCCAAGAACCCAACGCCGAGTATAGTCTTCTTGCTCATATAACCCTCCCCAGTTTGAAACAAAAACGAATTCCTTCCGGTTCTTTACTTTTTTTGATTATACTATAATCCCAGTGTTTTTACCAACGCTTTACCGAACTCTTCCGCTGCCTCGGGACCGCTGGCCGTAACTATCCTGCCGTCAATCACCACCGGCAGAGCGGTATAAAAGGCGCCGTTGCGCTTCAGCGCTTCGATTTCGCTGGGAAAGACCGTGGCTTTCCTGCCCTTTAGAATTCCGGCCCGGGCCAGGATTCCCGGGGCGATACAAATTGCGCCCACCACCTTGTTTTTTTGACAGGCGCCGGCTGCCAAATTTAAAGCGGTCTTATCGATAAAATAATCCGCCGAACCAGGACCGCCGACAAAAATGACGGCGGCATAGTCGTCAACCTTTATTTCCGAAAGCGCCGCATCAACCGGTGCGGTCCCGCCCATCTTTCCCCGGGCAATCCCGGTCTTTACGGAACCGGTCTTCACCTCGCACCCGGCGTCTTCCAGGATCGTCTTCGGTTTAAAATATTCCTCGTCGCGAAAGCCGTTCTGGGCCACGATTAAAAGTACCGTCATAAGCACCCCCTGAGGATTCGGCAAAAGAACTACCAGGGCAGGGAATTTTTCCAGGAATGAAAGAGCGTTTTCAGGTCTTCGGAAATAAGGATGTTTTTATCCGGGCCCCTTACCTTCAAGACCGGCTTTTTCAGGGTTTCGCCGATGCAACGGAAAGACCGGTCGGAAAAGAGTTTTTCAAATCTGGTTCTGTTTGCCGGAAAAACTTCCACCAGGAACCGGCTGGCTGATTCGGAAAAGAGCATTGCGTCTGGCCGGGCCGGTCCGGAATAAAGGACCTGCCTCAAGTCTATTTCCAGACCGGTCATCCCGCCGAAAGCCATTTCCGCGGCGGAAACCGCAAGCCCTCCTTCGGAAAGGTCATGACAGGCAAGAACCAGTCCCGAATCTATCGCTTTGTACAAAGCAATCATCCTTATTTTCGCTTCAGCCGCATTCACTTCCGGAACCCGGCCGCCGCTCCGTTTCAATATCCGGAGATAGTGGGAACCGCCCAATTCCCCGCCTCTGGTTTCACCCAACAGGTAAAGAAAATTTCCCGGCCCCTTCAAATCCATGGAGACCGCCCGGTTGACGTCCCGGATAACGGAAACGGCGGAGATAAGCAGGGTAGGGGGGATGGATATCCGCGCGCCTTTTTCGGTCACGAAATAGTTATTGAGGCTGTCTTTTCCGGAGATAAAAGGCGTTCCGAAACCGAGGCCGATTTCGTAGCATGCGCGGGCCGCCCTCACCAGGCCGCCCAGTATCTCCGGGTCCCCGGTATCGCCCCAGCAGAAATTATCCAGCAGGCTGGCATTACGAATATCTCCGCCGACCGCGGTCAGGTTGCGCAAAGCCTCGTCTATGGCGTTAGCCGCGGAAAGGTACGGGTCAAGTTTACCGTACAGGTTTACTCCGTTTGAGACAACTATTCCCTTGCTACCCCTGGTGTAAAGCGGCTTCAAAACAACCGCGTCCGAAGGCCCGCCGAAAGAAACCAGGGGTTTCAGGATGGTCTGGCCCTGGACTTCATGGTCATACTGCCGGATGACCTTCTCCTTGCTGGCGATATTGTGATGGCTGAGCAGCGCTTTCAGAATGGTTGAACAATCGGGACGGAGAGGCAGGTCCGGTTTCCGAAGCGGGGGCGTCCGGTAGACCGCTTTTCTCCGGATTCGGGGCAGACCGTCATACAGAAAAGAGGTCTTCAGGTTTCCGGCTTCCTTCTCTTTATAAAAAAGGCGCAGGACCCCGGTCCCGGTAAACTCCCCGATGAAAGTGGCTTCCACCCCTTCGGAAGCAAAAAGGGATTCGATGGTTTCCTTATTCTCCGGCGGTACCGCTAAAACCATCCGTTCCTGCGCTTCGGAAAGCCAGATTTCCCAGGGAGCCAACCCGGCGTATTTGAGCGGCACCTTATCCAGGTGGACATCGGCGCCGGTCTCACTGCCCAATTCGCCGACCGCGGAAGAGAGCCCACCGGCCCCGCAATCGGTGATGGAACGGAAAAGTTTTTTGTCCCGGGCCACCAACAAAACATCCAGAAACTTCTTTTCGGTAATGGGCGCGCCTATCTGGACCACGCTGGCGGAAATCCCTTTCTTTAAACTCAGGGAAGAGAAGGTGGCGCCGTGAATTCCGTCCCGGCCGGTCCGGCCGCCGATTACCAGAATCAAATCTCCCGGCTTCACTTCTTTCTTAATCTTATCCCTGGGGATAAGACCCAGCGTACCGCAGTAAACCAGGGGATTTGCGATAAAACCCTCGTCAAAAAGGATCGCGCCGTTAGCGGTGGGAATACCCATCCGGTTTCCGTAATCGCGCACGCCGCTCACCACTCCTTTATAAATCCGCCTCGGGTGCAGAACGGAAGAAGGCAGTTTCTCGTACGGATAATCAAGCGGTCCAAAACAGAAGACGTCGGTATTAAGTATCGGCTTCGCGGCCAGGCCTACGCCCAGGATGTCCCGGATGACGCCGCCGATTCCGGTCTCCGCTCCGCCGTACGGCTCCAGGGCCGAGGGATGATTGTGGGTCTCCACCTTGAAGGCGACCCCGTACTCCCGGTCAAATTCAACCACGCCGGCGTTATCCTTGAAAACCGAAAGGCAGTAGGGTTTTTTGAGTTCTTCGGTCTCCCGGAAAAGAGTGCTCTTCAAAAGGTTGTCAATCACCTCTTTCCGGCCGTCCTCCTCATACTCAATGACGCCGCGGAAGACCTTGTGAATGCAATGTTCCGACCAGGTCTGGGCGATCATCTCCAATTCGATATCCGTGGGGTTGCGTCCCAGACGGCTGAAATGGACCCGGATAACCTCCATCTCCTCCCGGCTTAACGCCAGCAGGTATTTCCGGCTGATCTCAACCAGTTCCGCCGGTTTCTTCCCAAGAATCGCTATTTTACGCACCATCTTTCACAACTCCAGAAAAGCGTGGGCAAAAAGAACGGCGTTGTCCAGTAAATTTTTTACGGAAGCATATTCGTTGGGCTGGTGGGCCGTTCCATCCACCTTGCTCCAGACCACCGCCGGATATCCGGACTGCCGGACAAAAGAAGCGCAGGTACCCCAACCCACGCCTTTTGTTTCCGTCCGGACATTCAAAACGTCCCGGACCAGTTTCGCCATACCCCGGACCAGCGGACTTTTCGGGTCGGTAACGGTCGCCTCTTCCTTCTGAACAATCTTAACGGTAATCTTTACCTTCCGCTTTTTTTCAACAATCTTTTTCGTTTTGTCCAGATAAGACAATACCTCGGAAACAGAGTAACAGGGTAAAATACGGCAATCGACAAAGAAGGTATCCGTGCCGGGAATGGTATTTATGTTCCCGACGTTTTCCAGCCGTCGGGTGGGTTCAAAAGAGGAAGCCGGCGGCTGGAAACGACGGTCCCTCTTTCCGAACTTTTGCCGGACTTCTCCGAATCGGTTGATGAAGGCCGAGGCGGCCTCCATGGCGTTAACGCCTTTGTCCGACCGGCTGGCGTGACTTTGCCGGCCAACCGTATCAACCCGGAGCCAGAGCAGCGATTTTTCCGCAAACTCAACCAGCGTTCCGTCCGGACTGCCGCCGTCAGGGACCAAAAAAAGGTCGCCTTTTTTGAAAAGGCCACGGGAGACAAGATACTTCATTCCGTAAGCGCTGATCGTTTCCTCGTCGGTAACAACCGCCGCGCAAATTTCCCTTTCCGGCGCCAACCCGAGTTTCTTCAGCGTCTTAATTGCAAAGAGAGAGGCGATGAGGTCCTGGCCGTTATCTTCCGTTCCCCGCCCGTATATCCGGCCATTCTTTAACTCGGGCTCAAACGGGTTGTTCCGCCAGAGTTTTAAATCTCCCGGAGGAACAATATCCAGATGGGTAATGACCCACAACCGGCCGGAACGGACGCCATTCCCTTTTAACCTGGCTACGATATTTGGCCTGAGGCCTAAAGGACTGGGGGCGTTGTAACGGATAATTTCGTCAAAACCGGCTTCCCGGCAGAGCCGCTCCACGAATTCGGCTTTCCTTTTTTCATCTCCGCCTACGGAAAGCGGGCTGACCGCCGGGATGCTGACCAGGTCCATCAGCGCGGCAACCATCTCCGCCTTCATTCCGGAAATTACGGAAGCAATCTTTTTGTTCATGAAGCAAGTTTCTTCGCCAGCCGGGCGATGCGGCCGCCCAGGGCCAGGCATTGCTTCTTTACGCGGGCGTCCGGCGCATTAATCGCCACCGGTCCGTAATGGTCACCGGAATAAGTACCGGGAACTATCATCCCGTGAATGAGCATCGCCTCCAGGATACTCAAGACGGTCGTTTCGTTTCCGCCGCCGACATTGGCCGCGGAACTGAAAGCGCCGCCGACCTTGCCCTCCAGTTTTCCGTGAAACTTCACGCTCTCGTCCAGCAGTTTCTTCACCTCCCAGGCCGGCGCTCCGTAATAGGTGGGCGAACCGATGATTATTCCGTCGTAATCAAGCAGATCCTCCGGCCTGACCTGACCGACCTCTTTTAAATCTGCGGTTGCGGACGCCTCCTTTACTCCCTGCGCCACGTCCTCCGCCATCTTTTTGGTATTCCCGCTCCGGGAATAGTACGCCACCAGAATTTTGGCCATGCTACGCCCCCCCGTTTTACAGTTTAAACTCTCCGGTATCTATCCATTCCGCCTTAAGCAGACACCACCAGTCTTCCGCCAGTTCCCGAAGCACATATTCGTAAGACAGCCATCCGTATCCGCCCTCGCCCCACTCTTCTCCCCAGGAATTACGAATCAGCAGACAGCCCGCTGCACCGGAGCCGGGCGCCTTCATCTTGTCGTCATACCCGACCGCAATAACCGCGTGGCCGCCCAGCACTTTTTCACCCGGCCGGGGAAAGGGTATCCTGCCGTCTCCGGCGGCCCGGGAGATGGAATCATATAC
>CAZBFL010000036.1:0-9048 GCA_964491175.1 uncultured bacterium | reverse complement strand
ATATATTACTTGAAACCGGAAGAACGACCCAAGAACCGCCGGGAAGGTTACCGAATGTTTATGAAGTACATTAAAGAATTCCACCGGAAGTGTTACAAAAACACCAATTGTTTGTGCGGGGTGACCTTCCCGCATTATTTCCATGAATTACCCACCCGGATGCTGGGCGCGGAGATGGGACAGGGACTTTTGAATACCCAGGTTTATATTTCGTTCCTGCGGGGCGCCTGCCGGCAGTATGATCTGCAATATCTTGCCATTGTCAGCGTCTTTGACCGGTGGGGTTTACGCAGTTACGTCTCCGACAGTGATGTGATTCTGGCCAAAGGTGAAGAAATGGCGGTCCGCAAAGCCGGTCCGCACCTGGGCCACAGCCTCGGATTTTTCCAGGCGGCCTGGGTTATTAGCTACTACGCCGGCGCATCCATCGTAGCGACCGAGGGCGGTTTTTACACCGACAAACTTAGATCCGGCATCCGGCAGTTAAGCCCTCTGGGCAAGGCTTTCCAGAATTTCGGCCGCTGGGCCGAGAAGAACCCGCCCCGGGGCAAGCCGATACGTCCTTTGGTTTTGATGCTTGATTATTACGCCGGTTGGACCCCGCCGCGCCATCTCTATTCTTTCCAGGACCGGGTAGTTTGGCATTCCGTTCCCTACGGCTCATCTGACCACGGCATGGACCAGGCCTATGATTTATTCTATCCGGGATACGGCAAATCCGGGTTTTATCGGGATGAAAGGGGTTTTATCACGCCAACGCCCTGCGGGGATGTTGTGGATGTTTTACTGAGCGACGCCTCGTTGGAGGTTATGAAGGATTCACCGGTAATCTGGCATCTTTCCGATGAGACCCCGGATGCCGGACTGTTGAACCGCTGGCATAAATATATCAAAGGCGGCGGTCATTTGATTATCAGCGGTCAACCGATGGTTACCCTGGCCGAAAAGTGGTTTGGTATGAAAATAGCCGGGACAACAACTCGTGGTATCCATTCGGTAATTAAAGAAACTGGCGAAGAAGTCAGGGAAAACTTCTTCCCGGTACACCGACTGCCCCTTTCCCGCAATTGGACACTTTACGCCGAAACGGAATCCGGCCTGCCCTTGGTTGCCTTCCGCAAAGTAGGCAAGGGCAAGGTAACCTTCCTGGCGGTTGACCACGGATTAACCGAAGAGCTTATCGCCCTGGGTTTTGATATGAATCGCTATCTAGATGTGAAGGCGGACCCGCCGTTTGAAATCTTAAATTCGGTAAAACGCTACGTGCGGGAGGTGGTTGCCGAACATCTGCCGGTGGAAATCAAAGGCGATAATGTTTACTACGCGGTCAACCGGATGCCGGATAACACCCGTCTCGTTTGTTTCTATAATCCGGGGACGGAACCCTGGACCGGAGAGCTGTCGTCAAAAAAGAACAAGGTTCAGCTGAAAGAAATAACAGGCCCTTGGCGCAATACTCCGGCGTTGAAAAAATCTGTAATAACCCTTTCGGGAAACGAAACCGCGGTTATCCGGGTGGGGAGAGACTGAGGCTTAAAGGGAAAGATTCCGGTATTTATCTGTGGCAGAATAGATGGCGGCAATATTGCGGTCAGGCACATCCCAGCCCATATTGACACAGCAGAATCCGGTCTTTTTCGGGTCTCCGGCTTCTTTGACCATTCTGAGAACATCCCTTTCAACCTCTTCCGGAGTTGCCGTGCGCATCTTTACCGGGTCGTAGCGAAGGTTGAGAAAGGCTTCCGGAAAATTTTTCCGGCAGACAATAATATCAGAACCCCACCCTACGTCAAAGAAACAAACATCGGGAACCCTGGCATATCCGTCCGCATGGCGGTGCAGATTATTACCGCAGTGGTGAATTCCGTACGGCTGCAACGCCCGGGAGAGTTTGATTTCATGTTCTAAAATGGAATTTCTGTATGTCTCCGGTGCAACCATCATTACCGAGCAATTGGAATGGAGATTAATTTTAGGATTGACATATTCCACCGCCCGGTTTACCGAAATTGACGAAGTTCCTGTTTCCCCGCGGATATAATTGACAAATTCTATAAGCGTTTCAGTTATGGAAGAAAAGATTCTCTTTGCTCTCTGCGGATGCTCTGCCATATCAATAAAGATTTCCTGGCCGCGGATATCCAGGGCAACGTTAAGGACTCCCTGCCAGTTGATATCCCCGGTAACATAGCCGAACCTCTCTTTTAATTTATCTATAAGCGTTGACACCTGTTTAAAAGCGACGCTGGCGCTGAAGTTGCCCGGTTCTATTTTATCCGCTTCGTCATCAGACATTTTTTGAGGCTGGACCTCCGGCGCCGCGCCTTCATAATACCTGGTTTTGCAGCCGAATATTTCCGATATTATGTACCCTGCGGCCAAATAGGTGGCGCCTATGCAGGGACATGGTCCAGTCGGCTTTTTATCCACGCCAAATTTGCCGAAACGCTCGTATAATATTTTGCGCATCCTGAAATCAACTTCTACCCGTAAACGCGGATTATAGAAGAAATCTTTTTCAAAAGTTAACCCGTAATTTTTGTGCCACCATTCCGGGTGGAAGACGAACGTTACGGGGAGAATGTTGATATTCATAAGATAAGGTGATAATTTTATTAACTTTCCGATTCTTCCCTGGCAATTTTACACCAGCGGATAACGTTATCCGGATTGTGTCCGATGGTGTGGTTGTCCTTCATAATTATTTCCAGCCTGCAGTTTCTGGCGGTGCGGACCGTTTCCCTTAGTTCTTTTCGGATAGATTCCTCGTCTATAGTTGGCAGGGCCAGCGAGGTCGGATTCGGCTTGCAGGACAAAATGTAATTTGCACCGCATTTTTCCGTCATCTCCGCCAGGTTAGACCAGGGGGAGACGGAGACCCTGCGGAGGCGCGGGGTCTTCTTTACAACGTACCACCGACGGTTCAGCGGCTCGCAGCAGCCGTAGCAGTTGAGCCCGAACCGGGAGAGAATTGGAAGTTGATACTGGAAGACAAACTCTTCAAACATTTCGGGTGATATGTTGGTCGTCTCCTGGCTTTCACAGAAACCCCATAGGTCAACAGTCCTTACTTTATCGGGATTAAATCCCGAAACCGGCAGTTCTTTGGTATAGCCAAACCCTCCGGAACCAACATATTTATCCGTATTCAAACTGAGCAGTCCGTTCTCTTCAAGAAAGTTCAGTTTGGCCAGGGTGCCGTCTCTGAGGAAAGCCATCAGGCGGTGAATCTTTTTCGGCGAGTCGCACATATCGTACAGAACCTGGTTGAAGCCGCGCAAACTTATCAGGGCATGAGTCATACCCAAACTCCACCACCAGGAGCCCTGTATCTTTACGGTCAGCCATTTGCCGAGAACCTCCTGGGCCAACTCTTTCAATTTTTTGGTTGCGGAATAGTCCACCGTGATCTTAGGAAAATGGAGTTTATCAAAATCAGACCATGATTTGAGCGGTGCATCCCAGACGTAAGAACCTCCGTCTTCTCCGCCAATCTTGTTTTCGTGCACCCCCCAGTCGGATTCCTCATAAACATAGTTTAAATAGAAGCAAGGTTCTATCACCCGGTCATCGCCCATTCGCTCGCCCCAGAATATCTCTTTGCGCAGTTTCATTTCCCATTCTCTGGCCAGCATTCCCCGGCAGCGTATCTCATCTTCGGTAACTATCTCGTTCCAGCCGTTTTCCGGGTCGCAAATATCAGGGGTCTGGTCTTCTCAAGGTCGTTATGGAGGCGCCAAAGATCTCTTTTTTCTTTCTGAACCGGGTCTGCGGCTATAGAGGCGGTTTTCTCGGCCAATTCTTTAATAATAGATAAATCTTCCCGGTCAATCCTTATTTCATCCGGCCGGATCGTCGCCTGGAGCGTTGAGGATGGATTTTGGGCAAAAGTTTGCTTATTCATTTTTCTTTAATTATACTATGGTTATTATACTGTGAGAGCGGTTGATGAATCAATGTAATTTTTTATGTTAGCTAAAATTTAACTGCAGTCGCCAAATCCCCTCACCTAATTACGGATGGACTTGAAAATTGTTTCCGAATACTTCTTGACCTTCCATTCAGGAATTGCACATTTATCGCAGGTTCTAGCGTACCACTTATTGCGAAGCCATCTTGCAGCACGACTCTTTTTGGAGTTGCGTATCATCATTTGTTCATTACAATGGGTAACCACATAAGCATAGGAACCTCTTATGACTTCAAAGGTTTTGATGCCATGGAGAACTCCCCGGCGAGAAGGCCACAGTTTGATCTTCTCTACCAGTTGAAAAAGGGGGATCCGTTTCCAATAGATTTTTCCCCGCGCCTTATCCATCGCTCCTCTGCCCTTATCGTTTGCTCAAATTTTGGCGGGGGGACCGAGAGTTTCACTCGACTACACGGATTTAGAGTCCGTGTGATCTATTTTCCGATCAACCCCCCGTTTTTATCATCCTTCATTAACTATAGTTCACCTTAAGATGATTTCTAACATTTTTGACGACTTGCTGGCGCTTAAATCGGGCCCGGTCTCTGTCTTCTCCGGTAGTGATTAAAGTTGCCACCCAGGAAAATGGCGATGAATTAAAGTTTGTCACACTTAAGTCGGCGCCAAAGAAATTGGGGATTATTTCCAAAGAATCGACTTCTCCCATAATGTGCTCTCCCAAAAATTCCAACCCGTTCTGAGAAACTCTGATGTGCTCATAAACAACCCCTCTTTGCGCTTTCACTTCGGGGATCCTTGGCGTTTTGCCGGTGATGAATATATCCCCTAATAATTCTAACATATTTGTTCCCGTAGATTCATAAACCACGGTAGGAGTTTGACTTGGAAGCCGG
This sequence comes from uncultured bacterium, assembly GCA_964491175.1. GTDB lineage: Bacteria > Ratteibacteria > UBA8468 > MWAK01 > MWAK01 > JAHJUB01. The sequence goes on along the minus strand of CAZBFL010000036.1, from coordinate 4,224 downwards.
GCATCGATCTCTAATACTTTAGGAACTCCCCGGTCAACGATGACTTCAACATCCATGATTCCCTTCAAATGAAGGTGCCGGGCAATGGTGAGGGCGATTTCTCTGATCTGCCTGTCTAAAGATTTCGAAATCTCAGCGGGAGCGAGAACCCGACAACAGTCATAGCGGCTATCCATCTGGAGTTCGGTGACTTGGAAAGTTGCGTAACGGCCGGCCAAACCCAAGACCTCTATGGAATAGGAAGGACCCGCCACATATTCCTGTAAAACCCAGTGTTTCAACCCTGAACCTGCCTGCTTAATAAAAGCGTCAAGTTCCTGTTCAGTGCCTAGTCTGGATACCCCGCGACTTCCGCTTGAGGCGGATGGCTTCACTATAAGCGGCAAACCGCGCTGAGGCCAACTCTGCGGCATGGGAATGCCCAGTTCTTCAAAAAGACGATTAGAGCGCTTCTTGGAATGGGTGATAAAATATGCTTCGGTATCATACGCCAAAGGGATGTCGGCCTCGGCAGCGACTCGCTGTAAAGCTCCAAGGGCAGCAACATTTTCAACTGCCGGGATAACCAAATCAACTTGTTCTATAATACGAGGCAAAGATGAAACGTCTTTGACAATATCGCATTGGTAAAAAGACGAGCATAATCCGGCCGCCGGCGGATTCTGTTTCTTGTCGATAAGAATTGCCTCCCACCCCGCCTCATGAGCCAGGAAAGCGGCCTCAATCCCTTGCAGCCCTCCTCCAACAATGGACACTCTCACGACAATACCTTTTCCTTGAAGCGATATGTGTTCCCATGTTTTTTCCTTTCGTTCTTAATCCATGAGACATAGTCGCCAAGCTTCGCCGGGACTAACCCCAATTCATTAAGTACCGGGATTACCCCTTTCACCGTGCGATAACCTTCGTTGATATCCAGAGTGCTTTGGGCTACACCCACCATTCCCGATTGAGGCAGAATCAATGAAGTCACTACATTGGCTCCGGCCTCCATCTTGCTCTTAAGCCCGCCGATGCCATACACATCAAGAGAGGCAGGTATCAACCTATGGGGAAATAGCAGGCGTAAAACAGCGATAATAATCAACTCACGCAGTTTAGGGGGTGGGGGGAAGTTTTGCATGGGAGTTCCCTGCTGAGGAATAAAATTCATAACCCGCACCTGATGAGCCCGCATCTTCCGCATCTCTTCCATAGAGTCGGCTACATCATCTAATGATTCTCCCGCTCCGCTCAATATTCCCTCTTCTATAAGCAAACCCAACTCGGTTGCTTTATATTTTTTGCCAAGCCTGTCGCCGTAATTCTGGTTCAACCGAAGCCGATGGAAGAGTTTTTCGTTATGGGTTTCTTGATAGCAGGCATACCATTCCACCCCTATTTCAGAAAAACTGTCCAAAACTTGATCGGGAATAGCGCCAAAGGAGACCATTACCGGTAAAGAGGTTTGCCGTTTAACTTCTTTTATGAGGTGCAACAAGGGTTCAAAACCATCCCTCCTTTCATAATAAAGCGCATCCTCGCCCGTGGTTAAATCGAGCAGGTGAACTCCTGAAGCCGCCATGTCAACAGCAGCCTTAATTACTTGGCGGTCGGTCTTGCGATAACGCTGGCAGAATTTATTAGAGGCACGATGGTGGCAGAAAGCGCAATTATTGCGGCACCAAGTGGACAAATATAAGAATCCGTAAAGAAAGATGCTTTCACCAAAATATCGCTGTCTTAAACTTCGGGCCGCAGCAAAAAGTTTCTCAATTTCATCAGCGTGCTTTAACCCAAGCAGGTAAAGAACTTCCTTTCTGGACAAAAACTTCTCACGGAGTGCCTTGCATAGTATTTCCTCTGCGGAAAAACCAGAATCGCTTCCGTTCATGGCCCTGCCTGACATCCGCTCTTAACTTAAACCCGTTAATTGCTTTATCTTCTTTACTGCATCCACAGCATTTTCACCGTAGGCATCGGCCCCTATCTTATCAGCCCAGACTTGATTGGTTGGCGCTCCACCCACAATTGTTTTGACCTTATCCAGCAGTCCTGCTTCCTTCAGCGCTTCCATTACCTTCTTCTGCCCCCCCAAGGTTGTCGTCAACAAAGCGCTCATTCCAACCACATCCGCTTTCAATTCAATGGCTTTTTCAACGAATTTCGAAGCGGGTACATCTCTGCCCAAATCATAAACTTCAAAGCCGTTGGCCAATAAGAAGGACGCAACAATAGCTTTCCCGATGTCGTGCATGTCCCCTTCCACGGTTCCTATTATTACCTTCTTGGATGCCCTGACTTCCGATTTAGGGATTTTAGCCATGCATATCGCTGTGCCGGCTTTCATGGCCTCAGCGGTCAATATCAATTCCGGCAGAAATAATTGCCCCCGGTCAAAAAGGTCACCGACTTCAATTATCCCGGGAATAAATCCTTCGGTTATCACCGTATACGGCTCAATGCCGCCTTCCAAAGCCTTACTGGCGACTTCCCCTGCTTTACTCGCGTCATAGTTAAGGATTGCTTTCTTGGCATCCTCTAATAGGAATTGCTGCTCCTTTGACAAAATAGAATTCATAAACATGCCTCCTTTTTCCAATTAGTCAAATGTTCAGTCTAGCCCCATCAAGATATATCAGGCTGCGTCCAACTCTCTGAATGTTTCGGTACCCCTGTTTCACCATCACCAGCCTCTCCAAACCAAAACCCAACCCCACCCAAGGGTCAACTAAGCCCCAAGCGTCATCCAATGGATGGGGACCCATGGCCGCGGAACAGAGTTCGGTATCGGCATCAGTCATCACATCCATTGTTTCTCCGTAAACTTCACAGGGTTTTGAAATCAATCGGTACTCATTTATACCTACTGCCTTCATCAACAAGGAAACCAGTTCTTTTACCCGCTCAAGTCTGCTTTCCAGAGGTAAACCCAGTTCAACGAGGTTCAACATGGTAAATTCATTCAGATGTTGACTGCCCTTGCTGTCTTTGCGAAAGCATGGTCCTACTTCAAAAATACGAATCGGCTTTTGCCATAAACGAACAAGCCGCTTCAGGAGATAATAAAGACTGGGTGCCAGCATAGGCCGCAAACAACGATTATTCTGATCGAGCCAGAAAACCTGATCCGCCAGGTGATGTTCGGCGGTAACAGACATCTTTTCCAAAAATCCCCTGGTTATTATTATCGGAGTAACGACCTGGACAAGACCTTCTTCTACAAGTTTATTTATTAGAATCCCCTCTATTTGACAGATTGCGGGACGCCGATGATGATTGCGGAGGTTTTGTAAACACTGTTTTTCCTCCTCGATCAATTTCTTTTCCATCATCTTAAAACCGGCATCCCTCTCCTGGATGCTATTAAAAACTTTTTTCTCCAGGCTGGCATCAGCACCCAATTCCCGCAAGCGCTGCTTTTGAGTTTCTGTTTGCCTGGTTTTCATTGTTTTATCTGGCCTTAATGCCTTGTCGGCTCCACTCCTTTTGCCACTCAACACACTCTTGGTGCGATTTCTCTCCCTGAAAACCAAGAGGCATAATACAGGCGTAGGACTTCCGCGGGCTCATCATACCGCTCTCTTTTACGCAGACTCCAATCTGGTTTCCGTCAACAATGGCGAATATCTTCTTATTCTCCAGCACGCTCCAGTTCCCGTACCCGGGACTCCACCAATGGACTATTACCCCGGCGCAATCCCTATACACCGAACATTTATCACCGATACAAACGCCATGAGTGATCGCCTGATAGCCCCTGGATAGAGCATGGTCTTCTATTATCTTCTTCACCTTGCAGGCCAGGTAATTCACAGCCGCCGAAGCAAACATATCCAGCATATACCCCAAAAGAACGGAATCCCGACTTCGGACAAACCTCCCCGCCTCCTCTTCCAGGCGTACCCCGGCGGTTACTACAAAGGCGGCCAGTTCTTTTGCTCCACGCTGGCGAAGGGCTAAATCCCGGCTGCTGAAGGAAATACCCCCTTCAATTTCTACGGCAGAAGAAGTTACATTTTCTATAGGAAAGATATCATAACAGGCTGCCGGCTCCAGGAGAGCCGGCCCCATCTCCATAACCTGTTGAAAGGTACTTTGAATATCTTGGCGGGCACCAACCGGGCCCGGATATCCCAAATACCGCCACACCTCATGCGACGGTACCTCAAGATTTGATAACTCGGCCCGGGGGACTATCCGGAGCACAGTCCTTTCCTTATTTCGTTTTCCATTTTTTCAGAG
>CAZBFL010000035.1:0-9110 GCA_964491175.1 uncultured bacterium | reverse complement strand
CTATTATCTTAAGGACCGGCGGCCGGAACGAAAACGTGCTGGACCTGGCCGGCCGGGTAATCAGAAGTTGCAAATCCGAAAATCTGGCTTCGGTATCTTATGACGAACTGCGAAAAATTTCCGGGTTGGGACCGGCCAAGGCGTGCGAAATCCTTGCCTGCTTTGAACTGGGCCGGCGTCTTCTGAAAGGAAAAGTTTCCAGCCTGTTCCTGAAGCCGGAAGATGTCTGGAAAGAACTTAAGGATATAAGAGGATTGAAGAAAGAACATTTTATTATCTTTTTTCTGGACAGCCGAAATCAGCAGATAGAGCGCGAGATTATCTCCGTGGGTTCGCTTAACGCCAGTCTGGTCCACCCGCGGGAGGTCTTTGAACCGGCGGTGCGGATTCACGCCGCCCAGGTTATCCTGGCGCACAACCACCCTTCCGGAAACCCGGAGCCGTCCCGGGACGACCTGGAGATTAACCGGAGGCTGGCGGAGGCCGGCAAGATTCTGGGCATAGAGGTGATAGACCATATCATCGTGACCGCAGCCGGCTACCTGAGTTTCAAGGAAAAAAATTTGATTTGACCGCTTGACAGTATACCAACCGGACGGTATAATAACATTTCATAATTCAAGGTTGCTTTATGGGCAAGAGGAAAAATTCCTACAGCAATATCCTGGACGCCGCGGAAGAGGTCGTGCTGAAAGTGGGCGCGGCCCACCTGACGCTTGATTCCGTAGCCAGGAAGGCCGGGGTCAGCAAAGGCGGCCTGCTCTACAATTTTCCCACCAAGGAAATTTTATTGAAGGCGATGGTCAACCGACTGATTCAATCTTTTGAAGAAGAACGGAGAAAGAAGATTGCCAAAATGAAAGAAGAGCCGGCGCGGGAAATCAAAGCACATGTTCTTTCCGTGCTTACCCGCAACCACCGAACCGACCGGACCGCAGCCGCCCTGCTTGCCGCGATTGCGTATAACCCCAAATTAGTCGAACCCATTCGCAAAGATGCCCTGAAATTTATGGCGGAAATCGCCGCGCCCGGGCTTGGATTTGAACGGAAAGCCATCATTCTGCTTGCGGCGATGGGGCTCCATTTGCAGGAGATTCTTCAGGTATCCTGCCTGAACGATAAAGAACGCAAGGGCGTAATCGCCGAGTTGCTTCGGCTGGCTGACGGATAATATTGTTTTTGTCAAAAAATGGAAAAGAAGATGAAGAGAAGAGAGATTTTGGGGTTTTTTCTGTTTTGCTTTTTATCCTTGTCTCCCGGTCCGGCCCGCGCCGAAACCTTAACGCTGGAGAAAGCGATTGAAGAAGCCAGGAGCAAGAGTTTAACCTTGAAGCAGTCAATGGAGGCGGTTCGGGGGGCTGAAGCCGTTGCCGCCGAACAACGCACCTACCTTCTTCCTTCTTTTAATCTTTCCGGGATATATTCCTACCGGAACGGGCAGACTTTAGGTTCCCCGGTCCCTTCGCCGGACACGGAGAACGATGTCAACACCGTCGCTCTGTCGGTTACCCAGCCCATCTTCACCGGCGGTTTGCTCCTGGGTCAGTACCAGGTCGCGAAGCTTGGCGTTGACCTTGTCCGGGCTTATTATGATGCGGCGGACCTGGACCTGGTTCTGAACGTGAAGAACGCTTATATTAATGTGCTTCGGCTGGAAAAGGCGGTTGGCGTCTCCCGGGAACTGGTTGATAACCGGCGGAAGCATTCGTCCGAAGTGGAAAAGAGGGTAAAAGCCGGAGTTCTGCCCAGGGTGGAGCAGTTGAAGGCGGAGGTAGAACTGGCTCACAGCGAGGATGGTTTAATCTCCGCGGATAACGGGTTGAAAACGGCCCGAAGCGTTTTGAACCGTTTGCTGGAACGGCCGCTGGATGAGGAACCCGCCCTTCTTGACCTTACCCCGGAAGACCGGATAAAGGACGAGAGTTTGGATAATTATTATCTCAGCGCCCAGAAGAACCGTCCGGAATTGAACGCGGTTGAAATACAGGTCAATCAGGCCGAAAAGAACCGGAATGTCGCCCGGAGCGGTTATTTTCCGCAGGTTTCTCTGCAATTGGCGCACGAGGAATTTCAGAATGATGCTTTTGACTCCGACTGGTTAAACGACCAACAGGTTTTCCTGACATTCTCTTACGATATCTGGAATTGGGGCCGGATAAAGAACCGGGCCCGGAGCGGCGATAGTCAGTTAAATCAAGCGCGGCTGAGTCTCGCGGACCTGAAACGGGTTGTTAACCTTGAAGTGAAGAACGCCTATCTTTCCGTTGTATCGGCCCGGAACAGAATAGAGACGGCCCAAAAGGCGGTCAACCAGGCGGAAGAGGTTCTGCGGATGCAGTCCATCCGTTTCAAGGAAGGGATGGCGACCAGCACCGAAGTGCTGGATGCGGATTTTGCGCTAGCACAGACCAAGACAGACTACTATAACGCGTCTTACGATTATTTTGCGGCCGAAGCGGTCCTGAAGCGCGCCATCGGACAGCGGTAAGAAGGGGACATTCACATGAAGAAAAAAAGGGGATATCTGGTTATCGCTATTTTGTTGGCTCTGATTATCTTCCGGATTTACCAGCGGCTTTCCACCAAACCGCTGGTTAAAGAAAAAGCGGAAATCCTGGTTACCGTTCAGAAGGTCGGCCGGACAACGCTGAACGAAACAATATTTCTTTCCGGCACGGTTGAGCCCAGGCAGAAAGCGCCGGTCATCTCCCGGGTCTCCGGACGGCTGGAAGAGGTCTTTTTCCGGGAAGGGGACCCGGTAAAAAAGGGTGCCCTGCTGGCCAGGATTGAAGAAAGGGATTACAAATTACGTTTGATAGAGGCCCAGTCGGCCTCGAAAGCGGCCGAAGCGGAATTGGCGAACGCCGAAGGTTTTCACCGCAGGATGTCCGGTCTTTTTGCGGAGCAGGTGATTACCGCCCAGGAGATGGATAATGCCGCGAGCCGGCTGGACGCGGCCCGGGCAGCGGCGGACCGGTTGCAGGCGCAGGTGGATTTAGCCCGGGAACAACTTTCCGACTGCAGAATCACCGCGCCTTTCACCGGTTTTGTCGGAAGCCGTTTTGTTGACCCCGGCATATTTATTACTGCGGCCAGCGGACCGATTATGGAGTTGGTTGACCTGAGTTCCGTGAAGATATCCATCCCGCTGGGCGAAACGGAACTGGCCCGCATCCGTTCCGGTCAGCCGGTGCAGATAAGTCCGGATGCCTTTCCGGAAAAGACCTTTTCCGGAGTGGTTGCCCGGATAAACCCGGTTCTGGACCCGGTTACCCGGACCACGACCTGCGAGATTATAATTTCCAACCCGGGTTACCTTTTGAAATCAGGTATGTTTGTCCGGGCCGAGATTAAGGTTTCGACTCGAAAAGATGTTTTGGTCGTTCCCCAGGAAGCGATAAGCCGCCAGGGGGACAAAACGTTCGTTTTTGCAATCAAAGATACCACCGCCCGGCAGAAAGAGGTTTCTCTGGGTATTCAAGACGGCAATCTTTCAGAGGTTAAGTCCGGGTTGGCGGACGGCGACATCATCGCCACCTCCGGCATTGACACGCTGTTTGAAAATGCAAAGGTGGAAATTGTCAGGGAATAGAGGGGGTTTAACGGAATGAAGATTTCGGAAATAGGCGTGAAGCGGCCGGTTCTGACCGCGATGATATTTTTAGGCCTGGTGATTCTGGGTCTGGTATCGCTCTCCCGGCTTGGATTGGACCTGATGCCGGACCTGGAGATTCCGACCATTGCGGTCGTCACCCAGTATCAGGGCGCCGGTCCTCAGGAGATTGAGAGTCAGGTTACCCTGCCGCTGGAGAAGCAGCTTTCCACGGTCAGCGGTCTGGATAAAATTGAATCTACGTCCAGCCAGGATATGTCGGTTGTGACCCTGAAGTTTGAGTGGGGGGTTGACCTGGTGGAAAAGATAAACGAAGTGAGGGACAAGGTGGGCCTGGCCGATACGGCCCTTCCCGACGAGGCCTCCCGTCCCTTCGTGATGAGGTTTGATTTTTCAATGATACCGATCTTAATCTCCGGAATTGAAGCGGATGAAAGTTACTCCCGGATGTACGAATACCTGGACAAGAAGATAAGCCGCCAGATTGAGCAGTTGCCCGGGGTTGCTTCGGTAAGTATTTTCGGAGGCGAAGTCAGGCAAATTCAGGTGCTTGCGGACCGCCGCCGGCTGGAGGCCTACCAGATTCCGCTCAGCGCACTGAGCCAGGCCATTTCCCAGGCAAATTTGAACCTGCCCGGCGGTTATTTCAAGAGCGGGCAGTACGAATTCGTAATACGCACGCCGGAGGAAATAACCGTGGAACAACTGGGCCGGGTGGTGGTTGCCCACCGTGACGGGAAACCGGTCTTCCTGAGCGATATCGCGACGGCGCGCGACACTTTTGCGGAAAAAGAGGGCGAGGTAAAGATTAACCGGAAACCGGGACTGGTAATGATGGTCCAGAAGCAGTCCGGGGTTAACACCGTTCTGGTGTCCAACCGGATAATGAAGAAACTCCCCGTAATCAGGAGCCAGTTGCCGCCGGACGTTAAGATACTGCCCGTATTTGACCAGGCCGACTTCATCCGAAAATCCATCGGCAGTTTGCGCGATTCTCTTTTCTTGGGCGGCATCCTGGTGGTCCTGGTTATCTTTTTCTTCATCCCGAACATCCGCAGCAGTTTGATAGTTGTTATCAGCATACCCATCAGCCTTATCTCCACTTTTATCCTGATGTACGGCGCCGGTTTCACCCTCAACCTCATCTCTCTTTCCAGTTTAGGCATCGCGGTGGGCATGGTCGTTGACGCCTCCATCGTTATCTTTGAAAATGTCCTGCGCCACCGGGAAGGGGGGAAGAGCCGGCTTGAGGCGGCCATCTCCGGTTCCAACGAAGTTTCCGCGGCGGTCATCGCGTCAGTCCTGGCGGTGGTAACCGTATTCGTACCGATAATCTTTACCGGAGGAATCAGCGGTATCCTGTTCCGGCAACTGGCGCTGTCGTTCTCTTTCACCCTTCTCTGCTCCCTCTTTACCGCACTTACGCTGATTCCGCTTCTCTGCAGTAAATTCTTGGTTCCGGCACAGGAGAGCAGGGGGTGGCAGAAACGCCTTTTTCAGAGGGGAGAAATTTTCTTTGAACGGGTTTCCGAGCGTTACCGCTCGGTTCTCAACTGGACTTTAAGCCACAAGAAGAAGACGATTTTCGGCGCGGCGGGTCTCCTGATATTGTCTCTTTTTCTTGTTCCCCTGGTCGGCACCGATTTCTTCCCGTCAACGGACCAGGGGATGATAAGCTTTGACGTGGAACTGCCGGTGGGGACCCGTTACGAAGAGACCGGGAAACTGATCGCCCGGGTGGAGCAGGAACTGGTTGAAAGGATACCGGAAACCGAGTTTGTCTTCAGCAGTTGGGGCCGTTTTTCCGGGGAGAGCGTGAGGATGACCAACGACAGGCCGGATTCCAGCCACCGGGGAACGGTTATGATAAAACTCCTGTCCAAAGAGAAGCGAAGGCGCACCGACCGCGAGATAATTGAAAGCGTGAAGCCGTTTCTCAACTTCCCGCAGGGGAGGGTAATTGCCTCTGCGTCCGACCCGATGGCCACCCTCCTTTTCGGCGGCGGTAAACCGCTTGCGGTTGAGGTGCGCGGCTACGACCTGGAGGACTCCAGGAAACTTTCGCAGGAGGTGGTCCGGGTAATTTCCGGACTGGCCGGAGTTTCCGATATAGAGACCAGCCGCGACGAAGGCCAGCCGGAATACCAGGTGAAGATACGCCGGGAAAAAGCCGTTCTGATGGGCCTGAGCGTTTCCTCCATCGCCAACCAGATTAAGGCCGCCTTCGGCGGAGATACCAGCAACAAGTTCCGGGAAAAGGGAGAGCAGTATGACATAATGCTGCGGTTAAATCCTCAGGACCGGAACGACCGACGGGTACTGTCCGGGCTATATATTGCGACCCCGAACGGAGGGGTTGTGCGTCTTTCCGACGTGGCCGACATCTCCCCGGGTTTCGGCCCGGTCTCCATCCAGCGCCGCAATCAGGAAAGGATTGTGGAAGTAAGCGGCCAGATATACGGCCGTCCCCTGAACAGCGTTGTGGCGGAGGCCGCGGCCAATCTTAAAGGTATGGTTCTGCCGACCGGTTTTTCCCTCTCTTTCGCGGGCAGCCGGGAAGAACAGGCCAAATCGTTCCGGACGATGTCTTTTGCGCTGCTCCTTTCCGTAATACTGGTTTACATGGTGATGGCCAGCCAGTTTGAATCATACATAGACCCGTTGGTGATTATGTTTGCGGTTCCGTTCAGCATCATCGGCGTGGTCTGGGCGCTCTTCCTGACGGGCAACACGTTTTCCCTGGTCGCTTTCCTGGGTCTGATTATGCTGGTCGGCATTATTGAAGAGACCGGCATCATCCTCCTGACATTTGTAATCGCCCAGCGCGAAAAAGGCGCGGGTTTGCGGGAGGCGGTACTGACCGCCGGACAGCTGCGCCTGCGGCCGATACTGATGACCAGCATAACCACTATCCTCGGGATGATCCCGCTTATCCTGTCACGGGGGGAGAGCTCGGAAATATTCCGGCCCCTGGCCGTTGTCATCGTCGGCGGGCTTTTTGCGGCGCTGTTGACCACCCTTTTTGTCATTCCGCTCATCTATTATACTTTTGAAGAGCACGTCAAGCCGCGGCTCGGCAATAATACAAACGGTAAGTAGTGCGAGGCTTCAGCCTCGCCAGGCAGGGCCGCCTTCGCCAAGCCAGAGGCTTACCTGTGGCAAGGCTATGGCGGCCGAAGGAGTTAATATGGCCGAATGTTTTTTTCATATGGGGAGGCCGGCGGTAACCCGGTGCAAACAGTGCGGCAAGCCGCTCTGTTCCGATTGCCGGCTGGTAACCGAAGACGGGCTTTTTTGCAGCGACCGGTGCGCGCAGATGGCGCATGTTTTTACGGTAAAGTCCCGGGACCTGGAAGAGAAAAGGTCGGCGCGGCGCAGCGGAGTGCCTGCCGGTCTGATAAAGTTCATCATATTTCTGATTATAATTTTTGTTCTCTATAAATTAGGCAGACGTTTTATTCCTGCGGGATTTTTAGAAAATTTGCTGCAAAATATTAAAAAATCGTAGTTACTGAGTTTACGGGGAGAGTTTATGCCTCTTGACGATTTCAAGGAAAAGAACGATTTACGGTTTGCGCAAGAGCGGAGCCAGGCAGCAAAAGGAAAGCAGTCCGAGGAAGACCAGACGGCGGCCGTTCAACTGGCTAATATTGTAAACCAGTCCATCAGTTCCAAGGCCACCGACATCCACCTGGAGATAGAAGAGACCGGCCCGAAACTTCGCTACCGGATTAACGGCATACTTTACGAGTTTCCGGCGCCTTCCGCCGATATTTACCCGCGCATCATTTCCCGGTTGAAAGTCCTGTCTGACCTTGACGTTTCCGAAAAAAGAGTTCCGCAGAGCGGCTACGCCTCCTACCGTTCCGGCGACCGGCAGATAGATATGCGGATATCCATTTTTCCTTCCATCTTCGGCGAGTCCTCGGCCATCCGCGTCCTGGACCGCAACAACATCGTCCTGGGTTTTGACCGGCTGGGTTTCTCCGCGGAGATGCTGCCCAAATACATGCACCTCCTGGAACTTACTTCCGGGATGATACTGGTGACCGGGCCGACCGGCGGCGGCAAGACTACCACCCTTTACGCCTCGCTCAACAAGATACGGACCGGACGCAAAAAAGTCATAACGCTTGAGGACCCGGTGGAATACCATATTTCCGGCGTCACCCAGGGGCAGATAAACCCCAAGGCGGGTTTTACCTTTGCGGCCGGTCTGAGGTCCATCCTGCGTCAGGACCCGAATGTAGTTATGGTTGGTGAAATCCGGGATACGGAGACTGCGGCCACCGCTATGCAGATTTCCCTGACCGGACAGATGGTCTTTGCCACACTTCACACCAACACCGCTCCGGGCGCGGTAACCCGGCTTCTGGATATGGGGATTGAGCCGTACCTGGTGGGTTCTTCGCTCCTGGGCGTAATCAACCAGACGCTGGTGGGTCACGTCTGCCAGCGATGCAAAGAAGAGTATCAGCCGGACCCTGATGTTCTGGCCGAAGCGGCCGGGGATTTGGAAAAGTTCGGGAAGATAAGGTTTTTGCGGGGTAAGGGTTGTTCGAATTGCAGTCAGTCCGGTTATCAGGGGCGCATCGGGCTGTACGAACTAATGGTTGTCAATTCCCGCATTCGGGCGGCAATCCTGCGGAAACCATCCACGGAAGAGGTAACCGCTATGGCTCTTGAATCCGGTATGATAGCGATTCGCCAGGACGGATTGAAAAAAGTGGCCGACGGCATCGTCACGCTTGAGGATATGATTAAGGTTACCCGCCGCGAGTAGGGAAATTATGTTTATCAATAATGATAAGCGGTTACTGAAAGCGGCACAGGTCGGAGATACTGCTAAAGTCAGCGCGTTGATAGATAAAAAAGCCGATGTTAACTCCCGCAACAGCCATGGACTTACGGCTTTATTGGTTGCGGCGCAAAACGGTTATGAGGATGTGATAAGGGTTTTGTTTTCCGGCGGCGCGGATGTTAATGCGTGGGACGAGGAGGGAAATACCGCCCTGATAGCGGCGGCGGAGCAGAACTATCCGGAAATCGTGAAGATGCTGTTAAGGGGAGCCGTGGAAATAGACCATTGCAACCGGGCGGGTGAGACGGCCCTGATGACGGCTTCCAGAAAAGGTTTCGTTGAGATAGCGGAATTGTTGATAAAAAACAAAGCAGGTGTCAATCTGAAGGATAAAGAGGGCGCCACGGCCCTGATGCTGGCTGCGGCGCGCGGCCACACCGGGATAATCCGGATGTTGATAGAAGACGGCGCGGATTTGAACGCCCGCAACAACATCGGATTTACCGCTCTGATGTTTGCTTGCTGGAAGGGCCGGACTGAAGCGGTAAAAGTGTTAGTTGCCGGAGGCGCCGATATTAACATTAAAAAAGAAGACGGCGTTACCGCCATGATGTCGGCGGCTGTTGCCGGACATACGGAGATTGTCCGGATAATCAAGGAAGCCGGAGGCAGAGGTTAATATGAAGAATATTGTAC
>CAZBFL010000034.1:0-9325 GCA_964491175.1 uncultured bacterium | reverse complement strand
GATATGGACGATATCGTGGGCATCGTGGATTCCCGGCAGATACTCTCCCATGTCGCCGAAGGCGAAAAAACGGTCCTCCTGCGCCAGATAATGCGGCCGGCTTTCTTCGTGCCGGAAATGATGAAGGTCTCCGGCCTGCTGAAAGAATTCCGGCGCCGCAAGTCGCACCTGGCAATCGTGATGGACGAATACGGCGGGACCGAGGGGTTGGTCACGCTGCACGACCTCATTGAGGAGATTATCGGCGAAATCCCGATGGAACACGAAGAGAATGCGGATTATCAGAAAATAGACGAAAAGACCTACCGCATCAAGGCAGAGATGGAGATTGAAAAAGTAAACGAATTGTTAAACATCCACCTTGAAGAAGACGACGATAATGCGGAAACACTGGCCGGATTTGTCCTGAAATATCTGGGGCATTTCCCGGCTTCCGGCGAGCAGTTCCGTTACCAGAACTACCTCTTCACGGTGGAAAAAGCGGACGAACGCAGCATTTCCCTCCTTTTGGTGCAGAATTTGACCCCCCGGGGTTCCCATGGAACTACCTGAAAAGGTCCTCACCCGCCAGGCCGCCGAAAGAGCCGCCTCTTTTCTGAATGACCGGATTACAAAAGCCGGCATCGCCTACCACACGCTCTTCAGCAACCGGCGTTACCTCTTTTTTGACGCTGCCGGACGCGCCTATACCGTTTACTTTAACCAAAAAGCAAAGGGTTGCTTTGTAACGGCGGAACCGTCTAAAGAAAAGAAAAAAACCGGGCCCGTTGTTTTGGCCCGGAAATTTCTGGTACGCCAAAAAAGTATAGTTATTTATACCGATTTTAGCCTCATCGCCGAATATTTGTTCCATTTCTTGAAAAAAAGAAGTTACCCGGTCGAAAAGATGGATTGGTCGGAAATAATTAACGTCTTTCGAATCAAGGTTGGAAAGGGAACCATAACCGCCGGTCCTTTTTCAGCCCTGGTTCAAGCCGGTTTTGTCCGGAAGCATTTCTCGGCCCGACTCAAAGACAAAGATGAAAAAAAACCGTATTTCTGCAGCCCCCACAATCAATACGTCTTTACCTTTCGGAAACGGATTTTAATAAAAAAAGGGGCCGTAAATTTAGACAGCCTTCTTCTTTCCTATGCCGAGACTGAAATAAAGAGCGCCGACATCAACCCGGTTGCCCTCTTTAAAAAAACTATATACGGTTTAAGGAGCCCGAACCTGCGCGCTTTCTATTCCGAAGACGGCCTGATACCGGAGGCAACGCGCGTCATGAACCTTGTTATCTTAATCAATCTGGCCGTCGGCATTATCACCGCCAGCGTCTTTGTCCGGGTGGCGGAACGTTTAAAAGGAAACACCTGGTACACCCTGGCGGCCGGCGCGCTGATTTTCCTGAGAGTGCCGGCGGAAATATTCAACATGCGGCGTTCCCTGAAAATTACCCGGGGCCTGCCGGGCTCCCGGATTCAAAAAGATGAGGATTCCGAAAAATTCCGCGCCGCTTACGAAGCAAAGCCTTTCCGTTCCTGGCGTAACTTTGAACGCGGTTATACCGAACTTTTCCGCGGCACCGAATATCTTCCGGAAAAGATTGAAAAATACCGGCTGGCCAAACCAAACCTTTACCGGTTGGTCGCGGAAGGGAAAAAAGAAGGAATCGCCCTCTTCTTAAGGAACGAACTGGACTTGACCGAAGAAGCATCCAATTCTTTGTTCCCCCTGGCCGGCCAACTGCAACCCCTGGATCGGGAAGAGGTCAAAGAGGCCTTCCGCCGCCGGATTGAACGGTTAAAAAAAGAGGGGCTTCTGCTGGAAAGCGAATGGCCCAACCTGCTGGAATTCGTCAATCGGACTTTACCGGACCTGCTGGAAAGAGATACCGTTTCCGGCGCTTACAAATCCCTGAAGAACGCCCTGAAACGCGCGGAACGTCCGCCGAAACGCGCCGAACTCTTTTCCCTGGTTGACACTTGTTACCGGGGACTGATTCCTTTCCGAAGGGCCGAATTTATGCTGTACATCTCCCTTTTTATTGTCGGCTACGGCGCCACCTACTCGCCGGACATCCCGACTTTCGCCTTCGCCGTCTATTATCTCTTTAACGGCGTGATGATTCAACTTCTCGCTTCCGGGTACGAACGTATCAGTTCGCCGGTCTGGATGCAGTATATTTTCCGGGAGATGGAAAACGACCCGGCCATCGCTTCGGCTTCCGATACCTGGAATGAATTCAACAGCCAGCAAATGCGCCTGCTGACTATCTCCTCTTCGCTGGGCCTGATTTTGGGCGTTTCCGGGCGGCTGCTGGCAAAAACCACTCGCAATATTTCCTGGTTTGGGGTGGATGCGCTGGCAATAATCCTTTTCCTGATCGGTATCCGGGAGTGGTTCCGGTTCTACCAGGGATTGCGCCAGCGCTGTCAATCGGAAACGTAAATATAAGTGGAGCAGGCGGGAGTTGAACCCGCGGTCTCTGGAGTGCGATTCCAGTGTTTTCCCACTAAACTACTGCCCCAAAATGATATGGATTCCCGCTTAATACGCGCGGGAATGACAAAAAGAGAGATTGCCGCGGCCACAATACGGCCTCGCAATGACAACCTTAATTATACCAGAAATATCAGGTTCCGGTAAAGGAACGCAGCAATTCTGCGGTCTCTTCCGGAACCGGCCCGAACCGGTCGGCCATCTCCCGCGCCATCTTTTCCGCATCCGGGGAAAGCCCGAAAAGACGGCGGTACAAGGAAAGACGCACCGTATCCGACGGGACATACTCTTCCGGAATGAAACCCTTAATCTTTGCGGCAACAACCTCGCGCTTCACTTTCTGCCCGGTCAATTCCGCTACCGCTTCCCGGAATAACTGGCTGTAAAGGAAAAAACCGACCGCTTCAATAAATCCGTGCTGTTCCTTGCCCAGGATGTTCCCGGCTCCCCGTATCTCCAGGTCCGCCAGGGCGAGCCGCAGGCCGCTGCCCAACCTGGTAAATTCCTCTATCGCCTTCAGGCGCTTCTGCGCATCATCGGTCAAAACCTTTGTCGGCTCATAAAGAAGATAGCAATAGGCCTGGGTCTTGTACCGGCCGACCCGGCCACGCAACTGGTAAAGGTCGGCCAGACCGAAGTTCTGGCTATCGTTGATGATGATAGTATTGGCGTTGGGAATATCCAGGCCTGACTCCACGATAGACGTGGCCACCAGGATATCTATCTTCTGGTCCAGAAATCGGTCCATCACGCTGAACAGTTCCCCTTCGTCCATCTGGCCGTGGCTGATTCCAATCTCCGCGTCCGGCAGGAGACGCCTCAGGCGCTCGGCAACCCGGTTAATATTTTCCACCCGGTTGTGGATGAAAAAAACCTGGCCGGACCGTTCCATCTCGCGACGGCAGGCGGTCGCAATCAAGTCTTCCCGGTACGGTGACAGAAGAGTGAGCACCGCCTGCCTTCCGGCCGGAGGCGTTTCAATAACGGAAAGGTCTCGGATGCCGGCAATGGATAGTTGCAGGGTCCTGGGAATGGGCGTAGCGGAAAGGGTCAGAATGTCGGCGGCCGGCCAGCGCGCCCTCAGGCGCTCCTTGTGAGTTACGCCAAAACGCTGTTCTTCGTCAACAATCCACATTCCCAAACTTTTAAAACGGATATCGGCGCTCAGGAGGCGGTGGGTGCCGATGACGATGTCAACCTTGCCCTCGGCCATCTCCGCGATCACCGATTTCTGTTCCGGCTTGCTGCGGAACCGGGAAAGGTTCTCAATCCGCACCGGGAAATCCGCGAACCGTTCGCCGAAAGTCCGTTGGTGCTGTTCCGCCAGGATGGTCGTGGGGCAAAGCAGGGCAACCTGACGGCCCGCTTCCACCGCCTTAAAGGCGGCCCGCATCGCCACCTCGGTCTTTCCGTAACCCACGTCTCCGCAGACCAGCCGGTCCATCGGCTTAGGAGATTGAAGATCTTCCTTAACTTCTTTAATTGCGGTCAACTGGTCCGGCGTCTCCTCATAGATAAATTCGGCTTCAAACTCAGACTGCCAGGGGGAATCCGCCGGATAAATAAAACCTTGTTTATCTTTCCGCTGCTGGTAAATTTTCAGAAGGTCGCTGGCCAGGTCTCGTACTCCCTCGGTAACCCGCTCCCGGGTTTTTATCCAGGCGCGGCTGCCCAGCCGGGAGAGCGCCGGCGGCTTCTCCGCTCCGGCATAGCGGTGCACCAGGTTAATCTGGCTGACCGGCACAAAGAGCAGGATGCCGTCTGCATATTCAATCTTGATTACTTCCTCTTCCTTCTTTTCAACAAGGACTTTGCCGATGCCCAGGAACTTTCCGATGCCTTCGTTCAGATGGACCACGTAGTCCCCGGGTAAAATCTCCTCCGGGCCGGAAATAGCTACGGACTGGAAGAACGGTTTTACGCCGGGCCGGAAGGAACGGTAGCGTCCGAATATTTCCGAGTCAGAGAGAAAAGTGACATCAATCTCCGGAAAGGAGAACCCTTCCGAAAGGTACCCGACTTCAACCCGGCTTTCCGGCCGCAGGGTCAGGCCCCGCTCGGAGACAACCTCTTTAAGCCGCTTTGCCTGGCTTTCATTCCGGCAAAAGATGCGCAGGGGCCGTTCGCTCCAGGCTTCGGTTTGAACGGGGCCCTTCAGGGTAAACCGGGTAACGGGTTCGGTCTTAAAAGAAAAGTGGTTGGAAGACGACGGTAAGAAAGAGAGGTTGATTTTGGGAAAGGGAACTTCCCGCAGTTTTTGCAGAGTAAGAAAATTACCTTTTTCCGCGGGGAGATATCGCTGAAACTTAACCTCTTCCGCCTCTATTTCCGACGGGTGGTAAAAAATCAGGATGGCGCCTGCCTGAAAATATTCCAGAAATGAAGCGGGCTTCCCTCTGATAAACAACTCTTTTTCGGAAATCGGCAGAATGGACGCAGCGGAAACCGGTTTTCGGCTCAACTGACTGACCGGGTCGAAATACCGCAGGGAAATAATCTCTGCGCCGGAGAGTTCAATCCGCAAAGGTTCCGGCTGACCGGGCGAGAAAAGGTCGATAATCCCGCCCCTGACCGCGAACTGGCCCGGTTCCACAACCAATTCCGACCGCTGGTATCCCGCTTCGGAAAGATGCGCTAAAAATTCCCTGCGGTCCAGGGATTGTTTGACATTAAGGTTAAAAATATATTTTTTCAGAACCGAAGGCGAAATGGTCGGCGGAATAATCGCCTGGATCGGGGTTACCGTTAAAGACGGCCCGGGACTGCCGGCCAGGACGTTAAGGGCTGTCAGACGCTGACTCTCCACTTCGGCGGTGGGATTCAATTCTTCGCCAGGCAAGACTTCCGTAAAAGGAAAGAGGTTGACCTCAGCGGAGGGAAGAAAGGTCTGCAGGTCGCCGAAGGCGCGGCCGGCGCTCTCCACTCCGGCGGTAATCAACAGCGCTCTTTTCACGCCGGGCAACAGTCCGAAGAAGGCAGCCGCCACCAGGCTTGCGGAAGAACCGACCAGGCCGGAAAGAGATACTTCCTTCTCTCCGTCCTTAATTAATCGTTCTGCTTTTCGGAAGGATTCTAACTTGCGGAGGTTTCGAAAAACTTTTTCCAGGTACACAGTGCTTGGTTTACACCTTACGGGAATCCAACGGGAATTGACGGCAGAGGTCTTTCACCCGCTTCTTGACATCCGAAATCTTAACCGGGTCCGCCCGGAAAGCAACCGCGTCCGAAATCAGGCCGGCGATCGTCTCCATCTGGTCTTCCTTCATACCGCGGCTGGTTACCGCCGGAGTCCCCAGGCGCAGGCCGCTTGTCCTGACAGCGTCCAGCGGGTCAAAGGGAATCATATTCTTGTTGGCGGAAATACCGATATCCTCCAGCAGCCTTTCCGCTTCCGCGCCGGTAATATTCTTATTGGTGAGGTCGACCAGAAGCAGGTGGTTATCGGTACCTCCGGTTACCAGCCGAAAACCATCTTTTTTCAGATTTTCAGCCAGGCGACGGCTATTTTTGACAATCTGAATCTGGTAATTTTTAAACTCCGGCCTTTGCGCTTCTTTGAAAGCAACCGCTTTTGCGGCAATGACGTGCATCAGCGGACCGCCCTGGATACCGGGAAATATCATCCGGTCTAAAAGATGTCCGTGCTCCTTGCCTGCCAGGATGAGACCGCCTCTTGGTCCGCGCAGGGTCTTATGGGTCGTGGAAGTAATGAAATGAGCGAAACCGACCGGGCTGGGGTGAAGACCGGCGACTATCAGGCCGGCGATGTGAGCGATGTCGGCCATCAGGTACGCATTCACGCTGTCGGCAATCTTTCGGAAAGCCGCAAAGTCAATCACCCGCGGGTAGGAACTCGCCCCGCAGATAATCATCCTGGGTTTGATTTTTTTCGCCTGCCGGGCAATCTCTTCGTAGTCCAGCAGTTCCGTTTTGCGGTTAACCGTGTACGGATGGTTTTCAAAAAGGCAGCCGGAAAAACTCACGGGAGCGCCGTGGCTCAAATGGCCGCCGGAATCAAGGCTCATTCCCATAATCCGGTCGCCGGTCTTAAGAATGGACAGGAGAACCGCCATGTTGGCCTGGGTGCCGGAATGGGGTTGCACGTTGGCGTAATCTACCTTAAATAATTCTTTGACGCGTTCCACCGCCAGTCTTTCTACTTCGTCAACAAATTCGCAACCGCCGTAGTAGCGTTTACCCGGATAACCTTCCGCGTATTTGTTGGTCAGGACCGAACCGGTCGCTTCCAGGACCGCCTCGCTGACCACGTTCTCCGAAGCGATCAATTCCAGGGTGGAGGCGAGCCGCTCTTCTTCCCTTTCAATCCAACTGGAGACTTCCGGGTCTGTTTGTTTAATTTTCATATTCAGCCTTGTATTTTGCTTAAATCCCCTGTCTTGCGTAAGGCCGAGGCGATCTGCTCCAGCAGTCCCAGCCGGTTATTGCGCAAGGTCTCATCCGGCGTCATTACCATCACCTTGTCAAAAAAACGGTTGATGTACGGATTCAACTCCGAAATCTTCGCCAGGGCCGCGCCGTAATTCTCCCCGGTCAGAAGATTGACAATCTCCTCCTCCCGGGAAATCCAAAAGGAGAAGAGTTCCTTCTCTGCCTCTTCCGAAAGAAGCCCCGCCTGAAACCATCCGAAAGAAATCTTCTTTTCCTTTGCCTGAAGAAGGATATTGGTCACCCGGCTGAAGGTAATAACCTCTTGCGGACCGCCGGGTTTCCGGAGAAGACCGGTCAGGGCCGAGGCCCGGGCCGGAAAAGCGGTAATATTGTCTCCTTCTCCGAAAAGGGCCGCGGTTACAACGTCCGGCCGGAAACCGCGGGCCTGAAGCCCGTTTTCGATACGCTGCAGCAAAAAACTGATTATCTTTTCCCTGGTTCCCTCTCCTTTTCCCCAGGCCGCCAGCCCGGCGTTAACCGCGCCGCTCAAAGAAATCCGGAAGTCGGCTTCCCAGGCAATTTCCAGCGCTCCCTGCGCCAGCCGGCGTAATCCAAACGGGTCGGAGGAACCGGACGGTTCTATCCCGGCCGCAAAAAGACCGCAGAGATGGAGTATCTTATCTGAAAAAGAGAGTACCCGGCTCAACCTGTTTTCCGACAGACGGTCTCCGGAATACCGGGGCAGCAGGTGTTCTTTCACAACCTCTGAAACCGCGGCCGGGTATCCGGACCGCTTCAGGAGACTGGCCGCCATTATTCCGGCCACCTCCGGAAATTCCCGCACCATACTGGTGGCCGCATCGACCTTGGCCACCTTTGCCGCCGCGCTTACAACCTCCGTTTCCTTTGCTCCCAGGTTCAACTTCCGGGCAAAATCAGCGGTAACCTTTTCCAGCGCCCGGCTGTAATCGGCCAACGAACCAACTGCCGACTGAAAAATAACTTTGCTCAATTTATCCAGTTGTTCCGAAACGGCAACCTGGACGTCTTCCTGCCAGAAAAACCGGCCGTCCTCCAACCGGCTCTCCAGGACCCAGAGGAATCCTTCGGTAATCTCTTTGGTAATCCGGCCGTCGGTGATGATGACGAATTCCGGCAGCAGTCTTTTGTCCGGTCCGAAGAGAGGCAAACATTTCAAATTTTCGATGATAATCGCGGCCGCCTCTTCCGGGTAAGAGATGTTCTTCAGGTCCAACCGGCCCAAAATCGCTTCCGGATATTCAAGGGTAACCGCTATTTTATTCAAACTCTCCGAAGAATAAGTCGCTCCGGTCGGCAGGAAAGATTTTATTTTCCGGGTGAGTTTCTTGACCCTCTCCCCGGCATCAAGCACAATAAAATTTTTGGAAGCAGATTTAAAATAATCGGGAATGGAACTTATCTTAATCTTTTTAGGTGAAAGAATCGGATGGCCGGAAGTGTAAGACCGGGCTTTCACCCCGGCAAATTCCACCGGTAAAACCTTGTCATCCAATAAAGCGAGAATTGAACTAACGGGCCGGATAAAAGATACCACGCCGCCGCCCCAACGCATCGACAGATTAAAGGAAAGCGCGTTGAGTAATTTCGGCGTCAGTTCTATCAGGATTTCCCGGGCAGACAGTCCTTTTTCTTCCCGAAGATAATAAGTAACTCTTTTCTTACCGTCTTCCCTGACCTTTAAGTCTTCGGGGGTTATCTTGTGCGCCCGGCAATAGCCGAGTCCGGCCGGGGTAGGTTTGCCGTCCGGTTGAAAAGCCACTGCGGCCGGCGGTCCGGCCACTTCCACCACCCGGGCCGCCTGTCTCTTCGGAAGTCCTTCGACGGAAACAACCAAACGCCGGATAGTAGTGAACGCTCTTACTTTCTTTGCCGGTATTCGGTCTTCAACGAGGGCCTGGCTGAACTTTACGGACAACTGTTCCGATAAATCTGAGATTGAGCCCGCCGGAAGGTCTTCGAGAACCACTTCCAACAAAAAATCCATCTTTAAATTATACTGTACCGGCCAGGATTAAGGCAATAGTACAAATTGCCTTAATCTGCTGTTTGAACGTATAATAACAATTTTAAAAGGAAAAAATGCTTTCCCAAAACAAAAAAACCACGATTCTGGTTTTCCTCTCTATCAACGCTGTCTACTTTTTCTCGTATTTTCAGCGGGTGGCGGTGCCGGGTACGATATTCAACGAACTTCAAACTTCTTTTCTATTATCCGCTTCGGCGGTCGCCACGCTCGGCACGCTCTACCTGTATATCTACGGAGGGATGCAGTTTCTGGCCGGGATGATGGCCGACCGGTTTGGCGCCGGCCGGGTGCTCGTAACCGGAGGGGCGCTCCTGAGCGCCGGTTCCGTTCTCTTTCCCCTCTCCCACTCCCTGACCGCTCTTTATCTAAGCCGCGCCCTGGTGGGG
>CAZBFL010000033.1:0-9352 GCA_964491175.1 uncultured bacterium | reverse complement strand
TCTTTGTATTTCTTTCCGCTGTCGCAGGGACAGGGTTCACTATCTCCGATTTTTTCCCAATCCATATGCTGAATCATTATATCAATAATTTTCCCAGAAATACAAGTCATTTGATTGAAAAAGAGGCAGGGGTTAAAATATAAGTTAGCCTGGAGGGTATTGAAATGACCGGTTCAGAAAAACTGCAAATACTGATTAAGGAAGGCGAAGGACTCACTGTTGAATTCAAAGAGCGCTTCACCTCGCGCATTAACGAGGATATCGTCGCTTTTGCCAACACCAAAGGCGGCGTCATTCTTCTCGGCGTGCGGGATGACAAATCCGTTATCGGCGAGAAACTCACGAATGATTTGAAAGGCCGCATCACTTCCATCGCACGGAACTGCAACCCCTCGGTTCCAATAAAGATTAAGCAGGTTGAAAACATTGTCCTGATTGAAGTTCCTTCAGGAGAAGAGAAACCGTACAGTTGCAGCGCCGGCTTTTTCCGAAGGCTTGATGCCGTCACGCAAAAGATGACAACGCAGGAACTTCGTCTTATGTTTCATGAGCACGAAGCGATACCATTTGAAGAAAAAATAAACAAGGAAATCCGTTGGGAAGATATCTCGCGAGAAAAGATGCGATCGTTCCTTGAAGAATCGCACATTGAAGTAAAGAAAATTGCACCGGAAACCATTCTTCAAAGTCTCAACTTGGCCAGGGGCAGCAGAATAATGAATGCCGGGGTTCTCTTTTTTGCGGCGAATGTCCGCAAATTTATTCTTCAGGCGCAGATGACTCTCATTGCATTCAAAGGAACAGACCGCATCCACATTTACGACAGAAAAGACGTGCGGGACGATCTGCTTACCCAATTTAACGAAGCCATCCTTTTTTTAAAGAAACATCTCAATGTACGCAGTGAGATAAGAGGGGTCAATCGCGAAGACATCTATGAGATACCGCTGGAAGCTTTGAGAGAGGCGGTTGCCAATGCAATTATTCATAGAGATTACAGTGTCCGCGGCACGAGCCTGATGGTAGAGGTACACGAAGATAAGGTGGTCATTGTAAATCCCGGCGGTCTTCCTGTCGGACTCACCCCAGCGGACCTTATCAACGTTTCCATCAGAAGAAACGAATTGATAGCCGATATGTTCGCCCGGATGGATAAGGTGGAACGGGTGGGAACCGGTATCCGCCGTATGCGTGATGTGATGAAGGACGCAGGTCTGACTTATCCGGAAATCAAGAGCGACCTTTTCTTTACCATTACGTTCAAACGGCTGGTAGGTCCTGACAGGACAAAGAGCCCTACCCAGAAAACTACCCAGAAAACTACCCAGAAAATCCTGGATATTATCGGTGAAAATCCAACCATCAGCAGAAAAGAATTGGCGCAAAGAATTGGGAATATTACGGAAAATGGAATTAAATATCACCTGGCGCGGTTGGTAAAATTGGGAAAATTGAAACGTATCGGACCGGACAAGGGCGGCCGATGGCAAGTTGTTACTTCTAACTGAAATAGTCGGCATTTTCAAAAGGGAACACAACGGATGATTCGTTCGCTGTGTTCAATTTAAGGTCAAATCTTTTTCTCGGGCTATTTTCCTGAAACGCTTTGTGTGGTAAAGGTTTTCGCGCTTGCGGGAAGTTTTGACGGAGTCTGAACTTTAGAAAAATTTCTGTCATACGCCTGTCATACTTTAACAAAAAAGATAAAGTTACAACTTCGCGGAAACGATTGATAGACAACGGTTTGCGAAAGTTTCGGAGGGTTAGGCTAACGGTAAGTCAGCGGATTTGAAATCCGCCGGGCCTTAAAGCCCATGGGGGTTCGAGTCCCTCACCCTCCGCTTCTTGACAAGGGGACTCGAAAGGAGCACTGCCAATGCGATGGATAAAGAGCATTCGCTTGGCAGGGGCGGCGAGAAGGTGAGCCGACCTAACCGATTAAATCCGTTTTTCCCTGCCCACGTTTTTTAAGACGATTGGCGACCCTAAACCTGAAAAATGCGTGAATTTGCTGTATTTATGCTCCTTAATCGTCGGTGAAATATTTTGGACATCTTGCAAATTACTCAATTTCTCACAATTGCTTAATCGCTTGTATGTTTGTCATAGCAGCATTAAACAGGTTTTCATATTGATGCCCGGCAGGAAATTTCAGCATATTTTTGTTGTCCGTTTTAGTCAGCCTTGCGGGAATGGATAACAACCGCTCCCTGATAGTTTGCAAGGTAACATAATGGTATTCTTCGGGCAGGCACAGCCATTTGAACCAGTTGATAATGTTGAATGCCAGCAGAAGTATTTGAAAATACGCGACATTTGCGGTGTAACTTTGCGTGGGAATCTTTGCTAAGGGATAATTTATTTTCAGTTCTTTGACATTTTGTTCCGCGCCCTGAGCTCTCTGGGAATGGAAGTTCCAGATGTTTTTCGGTTTCAGTTTCAGGTTGGTTACGATTATACGGTAACCATAGTTTTTCATCTCGAATAATTTCAATTGCGCCCTTTCATCCGAATCTTCCGGCAACGGGCGGCGCTGAACGACAAAACGATGGGGGTTTTTCCAATGGCTGGGCTGATAAGTAAATTCTCCTACTTCCCAATCGCTTTTGTAGTGACTGTATTTTACTTTTTCCATCGCGGTTATCAGACGGCTTTTCACCTGCGCTTCGACTGTATAGAAAAGGCCGTTTTTCTCAAGGTAATCTTCGATGAATCTGTGGCTGTAAAAACCGGCATCAGCCCGAATGCGAATCCGGTAAATGGGATAAGGTAATTTCGCCAAACACCCTTTGATAATATGCCTGGCGACTTTTACCTGGGAAACATTGCCTGATTTCAGGCTCCCATACCAGAATTCCCGGTTTGATTCAAAGCAAAGGATGCCTAAATAACTGCGCGCTCCTTTTCGCTTTGGATTGAAACCGACTTTTGTTCTTTGTTGTTTGCCGTAGACGGTCAATACCGTCCCGTCAATATCGAACGTAATGCTTGTTTTAGTGTGCAGAATAAGGAATATTTTCTTTTGAATCAAATTGTGAACTTCGACAATTTGACGGATAGTTTTGGGAGTAAGACGGTACAGAAAACGCCGTATCGCGGTTGGATGGGGTAATTTCTTGATACCGACGATTTTTTTGAACACCCCGTTGGTCTGCAAAAAGCGGACATTTTCTATGCGGGCTATTCCAAGAATGATTGTATAGAGAAGAAGCAGAATAAATTCGGCGGTTTGGTATTCTTGGTTCTTTTGGTGAAGTTTTACATGAAGTTGCAGCGTTTGTTTCAGGCGCAGTTTTTTGCAAAATGAGTGAATTAAAAACAGTCCGCCAAAGTGCGTTAAGTTGCTTTCTCCGAAGGAAACTTGGGTATTTTTGATGCCTTTGCCCATGGCACAGAAACCTACTTTTTAAGTAGGTTTGTGAGACACCGGACTTTTGATTTACATTATACATCTTTTTGTGTAAAATTAGGACATAAAACATCAAAGAGGTTACGCCTGAAAAATTTAGAAATACTGCAAATTCACGCATTTTTCAGGTAAAGGGTCGCACTACGATATTTAACAGGCGGGCTTTGCCTCGCCGTAGCCCGCCGAAGGCGAGGCGAAGGCGGGACGCCTGTCCTACCACAGTGGTTTAAATGGAGTATAAATTAGAACGGATTGACGAGTACCGGGTGCTGATACCTCAGGAGGCGGGGATGCGGGTGCCGGGGATGATTTATGCCTCGGAAAAGACGCTGCCGAAGGTCAGACTGGACCGTTCTCCGGAGCAGGTGGCGAATATGGCGCATCTGCCGGGAATCCTGCGTTATTCCCTGGCGATGCCGGATATTCACTGGGGATACGGCGCGCCCATCGGCGCCGTGGCCGCTTTTGATTTGAAAGAAGGCGTGGTTGCGCCCGGCATAGTTGGCTATGACATCAACTGCGGTGTCCGTCTCCTGCGGACAAAACTGCGCAGGGAAGAGGTTGCCGGAAAGTTAAAGGAGCTGGTGGATGCGTTGTACCGTGATATTCCCTGCGGTGTCGGCGCTTCCGGACAGTTGGAACTTTCCCGGTCGAAATTGGCAGATGTTTTAAAGAACGGCGCGGCCTGGGCGGTTAAGAACGGCTTTGGAAGCGAAACGGAACTTGCGGTCCTGGAAGAGTCGGGCCGGTACAAACCGGCCAATCCGGACAAGGTCAGCGACCGCGCATTTGAGCGTGGAAGCGACCAGTTGGGAACCCTGGGCAGCGGCAACCATTTTCTGGAAGTTCAGGAGGTTAAAGAGATATTTGACCGCGAGGCGGCGGAGGTCTTTGGCCTCTTTGTCGGGCAGGTGACGATTATGATTCATACCGGCAGCCGCGGTTTAGGTTACCAGGTGGCCGAAGATTACCTTAATTTATTTGGCAAGACCAGCCGGAAATACGGTTTTGTCCTGCCGGACAGACAGTTGGTCTATGCGCCGGTTGGTTCGGATGAAGGGGAGAATTATCTGGCGGCAATGGCGGCGGCGGCCAATTTTGCCTGGGCGAACCGCCAAATTATCGCTTTTCGAGCCGCGGAAACTTTGAAGAAAGTACTGGGAAAAAGCGAAACCGGGATTGGTCTGGCAACGGTTTACGATGTGGCGCATAATATCGCCAAGGTTGAAGAACACGTTTTCAACGGAAAGAAAGTGAGGGTGCTGGTACACCGTAAAGGCGCTACCCGGGCTTTTCCGGCCAACACTCCGGGCGTGCCGGATATCTATAAAAAGGTCGGCCAGCCGGTTCTGCTGCCCGGCACGATGGGGACCGCTTCCTATGTTTTGACCGGTACCGAAAAGGCGCTTTCGGAAACCTGGGGTTCCACCTGTCACGGAGCCGGTCGCAACCTCTCGCGGCACGAAGCGCTGCGCCGCATGAAGGGCCGGTCGGCTGCAGCGGAATTGTCCGCAGCCGGCGTACTGGCGCGGGCGCCCGGACGCTCCGGTCTAGACGAGGAGATGCCGGAAGCGTATAAAGACATTGACGAGGTGGTTAAAATTGTTGAAGGCGGCGGTCTTTCGCGCCGGGTCAGCCGGATGGTTCCGTTTGCGGTGATTAAGGGCTAAATGATATAATTTTAAAATTTCGCAAAAATTATTTATGGAAAAAATTCTGATTTGCATTAAGCAGGTACCGGATACGATGGAAGTGCGTATCGACCCGGAGACCAACCGCATTATCCGGGAAGGCGTGCCCAGTATCGTAAATCCTTACGATTTTTACGCCATGGAAGCCGCGTTGCGTTTAAAGGAAAAATACGGCGGCCTTGCCGTCGTCTGTTCGATGGGTCCGCCGCAAGCGGAAAGCGCCTTGCGAGAAGCGCTCAGCCTGGGATTTGACCAGGCTTTTCTTTTGAGCGACCGGGGGTTTGCCGGCAGCGATACGCTGGCCACATCCTATACGCTCTCCTGTCTGGTCCGGAAATTGATGCCGGTGGATATCGTTATTTGCGGCCGGGAGGCGATGGACGGTTCCACCGGTCAGGTTGGTCCGGAACTATCGGAGAATCTGGGTTGGCCTTTCTTTTCTTATGTAAGTGAAATTAAAGAGATTGTTGAATCCCGTTTGAAAGTGAGCCGGATGATGGAAGACCACTACGAAGAGATTGAGGGTCCGCTGCCGGCGGTGATGACCGTGGTTAAAGAGATAGCCGAACCCAGACTGCCTTCCCTGAAAGGCATACTGAAAGCGAAGAAGGCGGAGATCGTTCTTTTGAATAAAGAGAAGTTGGAAGGCGAAGACCTGCGCTTCGGTTCTTCCGGGTCGCCCACCTGGGTGGTTAAGGTCTGGACGCCGGAAGTACACAAGAAAGGGATGATGCTGGAAGGCGAACCCATTGAAATTGCGCAAAAACTCTACCAGGAATTAAAAAAACAAAGCGTTTTATGAAGATTACGGTAGATATCGAAAAATGTACCGGTTGCGGTCTCTGCATCAAGGCCTGTCCGTTCAACGCCGTCAAGCTGGAGAATAAGCTGGCGGTAATAGACCTTGACCTTTGCAACTACTGCGGCGCCTGCGCGGAAGAATGCCCGTCCGAGGCAATTAGGGTGGAAAGGGATGCGCCGGCTGAAGGCGTTAAGGACCTTTCTGCGTATCAGGACTTATGGGTTTTTGCGGAACAGCGCGCCGGCAAACTGGCGCACGTTTCGTTTGAACTTCTGTACGAAGGGAAGAAACTTGTTTCAGGTTTGGGCCAGAAACTTTGCGCGGTCTATATCGGTCCGCCGGGCGACAACACCGAGGAACTTCTGCGCCGGGGCGCCGATAAGGTTTACGCGGTTCTCGATGATTCTCTCCTCCATTTTCAGGATGACATTTTTACCGATATCCTGGTACACCTGGTGAGAAGTCACAAGCCCGCCATACTTCTGGCGGGCGCCACCTATATCGGCCGCTCTTTCATCCCCCGGACCGCGGCCCGCCTGCGAACCGGCCTGACCGCCGACTGCACCGGCCTGGAGATTGACCCGGAGACCAAACTTTTAAGACAGACCCGCCCCACTTTCGGCGGAAACCTGATGGCAACCATTCTTTGCGAGAAACACCGTCCCCAGATGTCGACGGTGCGGCCGCGCACTTTTGACGAGGCGCCGGCAACGTCCGCCGTTGACAAGAGCCGGATAACGGAAATTTCCCTTTCGGAAATAAGACGGAATAACCGCCTCAACCTGCTGGGAATGATTCCCGGCGCCGAGGAGATAGACCTGACCGATGCGGATATTATCGTCTCCGGCGGCCGGGGGATGGGTAAACCGGAAGGATTTGCTTTAATTAAAGAATTGGCCGATGCCCTGGGCGGCGTGGTGGGTTCCAGCCGGGCTGCGGTTGACGCCGGCTGGATTTCCTACGCCCACCAGGTGGGCCAGACCGGGAAGACGGTGAAGCCGAAACTTTACATCGCCTGCGGAATTTCAGGCGCTATTCAGCATCTGGCCGGAATGGGCACCTCGGACGTGATTGTGGCTATCAACAAGGATTCGGCCGCCCCCATCTTCAAATCTGCCAACTACGGACTGGTAGGCGATCTTTACGAAATCATCCCCGCACTGCTTAAGGTCATCCGGGGTTAAAATTTGACCCAAATCCCAATAATAAGTTATAATTCCTTGTTATGGTAATGGATAAAGCGGTAGATAAAACACAGGAAACCAGGGCCGGCGGAGAAGCGCATTTGCAGCTTTCTCATCTTCGGAACATCGGGATTATCGCGCATATCGATGCGGGTAAAACGACGACGACCGAGCGGATGCTTTATTGCAGCGGCAAGTTATACCGCATCGGCGGGGTCGACGAAGGCACCACCGCGATGGACTGGATGGCTCAGGAGCGGGAACGGGGAATAACTATTACCTCTGCGGCCACCACTTTTCAGTGGCGAGGTTACGAAATCAGTTTAATAGACACGCCCGGACACGTTGATTTTACGATGGAGGTGGAGCGGTCTTTAAGGGTTCTGGACGGCGCGGTGGGCATCTTCTGCGCGGTGGGCGGCGTGGAGCCGCAGTCGGAAACGGTCTGGCACCAGGCGAACCGCTACGACGTCTCGCGTATCGCCTACGTTAACAAGATGGACCGGGTCGGCGCCGACTTTTTTGAGGCGGTCAGGATGATGCGGGACCGGCTTGGTTCCGACCCCTACCCGATTCAACTGCCGATCGGCCAGGCGGATACTTTTGCCGGCATCATCGACTTGATTCGGATGGAAGCGTTTACTTACGAGGACGAGGAGGGGCAAAAGGTTATCCGGGGACCAATTCCGGACTCTTTCCTCCCGGCTGCCACGGAATGCCGCAAGGCGCTTCTGGAAAGATTGGCCGAGTGTGATGAAGAAGTAATGTCTCTTTATCTGGAAGAAGAAAAAATTTCCAAAAAATTAATTATCAAGGCCTTGCGCCGGGAGACGCTGTCGGGCCGGATTCTGCCGGTCCTGTGCGGTTCTTCCTTCCGCAACAAAGGCGTGCAGCTGCTGATTGACGCCATTTGCAATTATCTGCCTTCGCCGCTTGATCTTCCGCCGGTCAGAGGATACAATCCCGACACCGAGAAAGAAGAGACAAGGGTTTCTTCCCCGAAAGAGCATTTTTCCGCGCTGGTCTTTAAAATTGCCACCGACCCTTATGTCGGCCGGCTCACCTACGTGCGGGTTTATTCCGGAATGATAAAGTCCGGTTCAACCGTATATAATACCAACCGCTCGGTCCGGGAACGGATTAACCGTATTTTACGGATGCACGCCAACCGCAGCGAAGACCTTCAATTCGCGGAAGCCGGCGAAATCGTGGCCGTAGTCGGTTTGAAGGGCACGAAGAACGGCGATACGCTCTGCGCGGAGAAACACCCGATTGTCCTGGAGAGAATGAATATTCCGGAACCGGTTGTTTCGGTGGCGATAGAGCCCAGGACCAGGGCTGATTCCGAGAAGATGGGAGCGGCGCTTGCCAAGTTTTCCGAGGAAGACCCGACTTTCCGGGTTCGCGTGGACCACGAGACGGGCGAAACGATAATTTCCGGAATGGGCGAACTCCACCTGGAGATTATCCAGGACCGGATGGTGCGCGAGTTCAAGGTAGAGGCGAAAGCGAGCCAGCCCCAGGTTGCTTTTCGGGAGACGATTACCCGGCCCGCCGAAGCGGAGGGTAAATTTGTCCGCCAGACCGGCGGCCGGGGTCAATACGGCCACGTCGAATTACGGGTAGAGCCGCTTCCCCGGGGCAGCGGCGTGATTTTCGAAGAAAAGATTAAAGGTCAGGACGTCCCGAAAGAATATTTCCCGGCGGTGGAGAAGGGCGTGCGGGAAGCAGCGGAAACCGGGGTCGTGAAGGGTTTTCCGGTAATCGATATTAAAGTGACCTTATTTGACGGTTCCTACCATCCGGTCGATTCTTCGGAGATCGCCTTTAAGATTGCCGCTGACATGGCTTTTAAGGAAGCGGTCCGAAAAGCCGCGCCGGTTGTGCTGGAACCGATTATGAAATTGGAAGTGACCACGCCGGAGGAGTTCCTGGGCGGTGTTCTCGGTGATATAACCAGCCGCAAGGGACGGATTGAGGAGATTCGCGACCGGCACAAGATGAAGTTCGTGCGCGGTGTGGCGCCCCTCTCGCATCTTTTCGGGTATACGACGACACTGCGTTCTGTTACCCAGGGCCGGGCCAGTTACGTTATGGAACCCAGCCACTACGAACCGGTGCCTGAAGATTCTAAAAACAGCGAACAATAAATTATTTTTAATCCGGAGGTAATTTATGGCCAAGGAAAAGTTTGAACGCGGCGGAAAGCCCCACGTAAATATCGGCACCGTCGGTCACGTTGACCACGGCAAGACCACTTTGACCA
>CAZBFL010000032.1:0-9537 GCA_964491175.1 uncultured bacterium | reverse complement strand
GTTAAAAGACTATTTAGACAGCGGCGGCCCGCTGGCTACCTATATTTTCGCCAACGAACCGCGCGCCGCCCTGGTGGAAAAATTGCTCGGCTTGGTTCCGAAAGAACTGGACCGGGTCTTTCTTTTGACCACCGGCTCAGAAGCGGTGGAAGTCGCCCTTAAACTGGCCCGGACCGCCGGCATCAGGCAAAATCCGAAAAAACGTTATATCGTCAGTTTTGAAGGCGCCTTCCACGGCCGGACTTACGCGTCCCAGTTAGCCGGCGGCGGCCTGGGCGGCGGGGAATGGGTAGACCCAAACCCTTACTTTGTCCAAGCGCCTTTTCCGGGCAGTATTGACACTAAAGACAAATCTTTTTCCCTCTTTGAAAATAGTTTGAAAAATTTTGGCGTTAACCCGGAAGAAGTGTCCGGCGTAATCGCGGAAACTTTCCAGGGCAGGGAAGCCCGGTTAATGCCCGCCGAATACGCGGTTGCTTTACGGGAATGGTGTAATCGATATCAGGCCGCCCTGATCTTTGACGAGGTCCAGGCCGGTTTCGGCCGGACCGGGAAGATGTTCGGCTTTCAGCATTACGGCGTTACGCCGGATATCTTTGTCTGCGGCAAAGGCATCTCCAGTTCTCTGCCTGTTTCCGCGGTTATCGGAAAGAGCGCTTACCTGGACCTTTACGGCCCCGGGGAGATGACCAGCACCCACACCGGAAGCCCGTTGCCGTCAATAGCGGCCCTGGCCAGCATTGAAGCCATCATCGCCGAAAAACTGGTTGAAAATGCGGCCGGAACCGGCGCCTACCTTAAGGCGGAACTGGACAAGATTACGGCTCCCTATCGGGAACGGATTGAGGTCGGCGGCTGCGGCCTGGTCTATGGCATGCTCTTCTTCGAAAACCGGCAGACGCTTACCCCTGACCCGGAAACCGCCTTTCGTTTCTGCGAAAAAGCGGTTAGCGGAGGAAACCTCTTCTTCGCGCCGGTCGGCAAAGGAAGGGGGGCGATTAAATTCGCGCCGCCTCTTTCCATCACGAAAGAAGCGATTGACGACGGCCTGTACGGTCCGCGGGGGATCGCGGAGGTTTTGAAAGAAGCGATGAAATAAGATGTTGTCATTGCGAGCGCAGCGAAGCAATCCCCGTTTTAAAGATGGATTGCCGCGGTCGCAAACAACGCTCCCTCGCAATGACTTCTATTTTTATGCAAAACGAAGATATCAAAAATTTTCTGGCGGGTAAAAATCCGGAAGCAACGGAACTTTTGTCCAATTTAATCCGCTTTCCCAGTATTTCCGGCGCCGGCGAAGCGGAAATCCAAAACTTTCTGGCCGGTAAGTTTAAGGCGCTCGGCCTTTCGGTGAAACCGGAGATGCTGCCGGAAAATATCAAGGAGCATCCGGCTTACACCCGGGCAAACCAGGAACTGGACTACAGCAGCCGGCCCAACCTGTACGCCTTCCTGCCGGCGGAGAGCAAAAAATCGGTTATCCTGTGCGCGCACAGCGATGTAGTGCCGGCCGAAGACTGGCCGGACGCCTTTGAGCCAAAGGTGGAAGGCGACCGGGTCATCGGCCGGGGCGCGTCCGACGACAAAGGCCAAATCGTCAGCATCTACTTCGCGCTGCTGGCGCTGAAAGAACTAAAACTGAAACCAAAAAAGAACGTCGAGGTTCAGGTGGTAATCGAAGAAGAGGTCGGCGGCAACGGCGCTCTGGCCGCCATTCTTTCCGGACATAAAGCTGACGGCGTCATAGTTTTGGAATCAACCAACCTGAACGTCTGCCCGGCAAACAGAGGCGCAGTCTGGTACAAAATAGAGGTAACCGGCAAACCGGTCCATATGGGCCGCATCCGGGAAGGCGTCAACGCGGTCGAAAAAATGGCCGAGGTTATGAAAGAACTGCGGCGGTACGAAAAAAAACTGATTGCGGAAAGCGACCATCCGCTCTTCCGGGAATACCAGCAGCCGGTCCAGGTCAACATCGGCACCATCAAAGGCGGAGACTGGCCGGCTACCGTAGCCGGCTGGGCGGAGATGGAAGGGGGAGTCGGTTTTCTGCCCAACAAAAGATTGGAAGAGGTTCAAGAGGAATTACGCGCTATCCTGGCAAACTTCCCCGACGCCTGGACAAAAGAACACAGCCGCGTCTCTTTCCCAAAGCTGCATAACGACGCTTACGAAACTCCGGTCAACGACCCGATAGTTGCCGGACTGACGGAAGCAGCCGGCCTCAGCGGCCTGACGCCCAAGGTGACCGGTTTTATCGCCAGTTGCGACGGCCGGCTCTATAACCGGGTGGGCAAGATGCCTACGGTGGTCTTCGGCGCCGGTTCAATCCGGGACGCGCACAGCCGGGGCGAGAACATTTCCATTACCGAGGTTTTAAAAGCATCGGAAGTGTTGGCCAACTATTTGTTAATGTAAAAATTATGATAAAAATCGGTGTTATCGGCGGCGGCAAGTTCGGCACCAACCACCTGATTACCCTTACTCAATTAGAGAGACAGGGGCGGGTAAAACTGGCGGCGCTGGCTGACTTAAGCCCTGCAATCCTTGAGGCGCAAAAGAAAAAGTTCGGCGTGAAGGGGTACCGGGACCACCGGGAGATGCTTGAAAAAGAAAATTTGGACGCGGTCACCATCGCCACCCCTGATTTTGCCCACCGTCAAGTTGCCCTGGACAGCATCCGCAGCGGAAAGAACGTGTTGATTGAAAAACCGTTGGATATCACCGCGGAGGGATGCCGAGAGATAATTGAGGCGGCCGAAAAAAATAAGGTTTTTCTGGAGGTTGATTTTCATAAACGTTACGACCCGTACCACCAGGAAACCGAACGCCTGGTGCAGGAAGGCGTCCTGGGCGAAATCCAGTACGGTTACGTTCATATGGAAGACAAGATTGTGGTTCCCAGGGACTGGTTTCCCGGCTGGGCGCCAAAGTCCTCGCCGGCCTGGTTTCTGGGAGTCCATTTCTATGACCTCATCCGCTGGATTCTTAAAAAAGAACCGAAAACGGTCATGGCTGCCGGTACAAAGCGGGTGCTGGCCGGACTCGGCGTAGATACTTACGACTCCATCCAGGCGAAGATAGGTTTCGAAGGAGGAGCAAGCGTTGCCTTTGACACCTCCTGGATACTACCGGAGGGTTTTGAAGCGGTCGTCAACCAGGGGTTCCGTCTGGTCGGAGATAAGGGTATCGCCGAGGTGGATAGTCAGGACCGGGGCATGCGTACCTGCCTGAGCCGGGCCGGGATGCAGACCCACAACCTGGGCTTCCTCCAGGAGAAGAAAGACAAGTGGGGCAACACAACTTTTGCCGGTTACGGCATAGAATCGATCGCTGATTTCGTGGATAATCTTGAATTCATCGGCAAGGGCGGCGACGCTGAAAAGTTGTCCGGCACCGTCACCGCGCTGGGCGCTGACGGCCTGGCCGCCACAAAAATGGCGGCCGCGGTCCACGAAAGCCTGGCAACCGGCAAAGTAATAAATATTTAAAAATATGGAACATACGACGCGAAAAGAGTTGCTCCGAAACGTGCGGCGGATAGTGGTAAAGATCGGCACCAGCATCCTGACCACCAGCACCAACCGGCTGGACACCTCGTACCTGGAGGAGTTGACCGATGAGATTGCGGCCCTGCGCCGGGACAACCGGCAGATTGCCCTGGTCACTTCCGGCGCGATTGCGGCCGGGATGAAGAGTTTGGGCCTCGCCGAACGCCCGAAAAAATTGTCGGAGGTACAGGCAACAGCTGCGGTCGGCCAGAGCAATCTGATGCGGACTTATGAGCGGCTTTTTAAAGAACGGGGGTTGGTGGTCGGCCAGGTCCTTCTTACCAGAGACATCACCAAATTGCGTTATTCCAACGCCCGGGGCACCTTGAACAGTTTGTTTGACTTGAACGTAATCCCCATCGTCAACGAAAACGATGCCATCGCCGCAGAAGAGATACGGTTCGGTGACAACGACACCCTCTCGGCCGTCGTAGCGGAATTAGTTGACGCAGACCTTCTGGTAATGCTTTCCGATGTCGACGGATTTAAAATAAAAGGGGGGGTTTGTTCGGAAATATGCGGCATCATCGGCGCCCATATCGTTAAAGAAGCCCAGGGCAGCGGTTCGGTCAACAGCGTTGGGGGGATGATCACCAAACTGGGAGCGGCAAAGCGGATGTTGAAAAACGGAAAAATTACGATTATCGCCAACGGCCGCACCGAACGAATCCTGCAAAGGATTTTGGACGGAGAAAAACTGGGCACCATCTTCTTTCCCGCCTTCGCCCGCCATAGCGGGCTTCGGCGGGCAAAGCCGAACGCAAGATTGACAAAAAGAAGGGCAAAAGAATAAAATAAGAGCCGAATGCTCTACCGGTTCTTAAAAATATGCGGGACCATTTTCAGCTGGGCGTTTTTTAACATTAAGGCATACGGAATTGAAAACATACCCCGGCGGGGCGCTTTCATCCTGGCCGCCAACCATATCAGTTGGCTCGACCCGCCGCTGGTTGCCCTGAAAGTACCGCGCAGGGTTGCTTTTGTCTCAAAGACCACTTTTCACAACAATTTCTTTGCTCATTTAATTATAAAGAGTATCGGTATCATCCCGCTGCGTCAGCACAGCGGCGCGGTCGGAATGATAAGTGCGGTAAAATCATTGAAAAAGGGGCGGCCGCTGGTCATCTTCCCGGAAGGAACCAGAAATTTTTCCGGCAAACCGTTTCTTCCGGCAAACCCCGGCGTATCTCTCCTGGCAGAAGGCGGCAGGGCGCCGGTTGTTCCGGCCTATCTGGAAGGTACCGACAAAGCGATGCCGAACCGGGCGAGGATGTTCCGGCCCAGGCAAATCAGGGTATTTTACGGAAAGCCGATGACTTTTATCAGCGGCCACCGGCAGGAGTTTGCCGATAAGATAATGGCCGCGATTGCGGATTTGAAAACCAGGGTAGACAGCACACGGTAGGGGCGCGATTCATCGCGCCCGCGATGACAGGCGGGACGCCTGTCCCACTGTTTTTGGAGTAAATGGTAATTACCGCCAGGGAGATCGGCTTCTGTTTCGGCGTCAAGCGGGCGGTTTCCCTGTGCGAAAAGACCCTGAAGAGTTGCGGAACGTGCGTTTCGCTGGGGCCGATCATTCACAACGAACAGGTAATCAAAAGACTGGAACGGTCCGGTTTGAAGATTACCGCATCAATTGATGCCGGTCCCGAACCGGTTATCATCCGCAGCCACGGACTACATCCGGATATCCGGAAAGAACTGGTCCGGAAAAAGAAGAAGATAATAGACGCAACCTGTCCCTTTGTGCGCCGGGTCCAGCAGTTGGTCGCCGGATTGAAGAAGAAGGGCTATACGGTCGTTATCGTGGGCAAGCCGGACCATCCGGAGGTAGAAGCGCTGGCCGGGTTTGCCGGAAAAAAAGTAATTATCTTCCCGGCGGCTAGCAAGGCGCCGGCCGGTTCGGCGTTAAAACTCGGAAGCAGAAAGCGCGTTGCGGTTATCAGCCAGACTACCAATACCGAAAGAAGTTACCGGCGCGCCCTCGACCTACTTAAGCGCCAGGGGTTTCCGGCCGGGACCTCTTTTCACGACACGGTCTGCCGGGTAACCGAACGGCGGCAAACCGAAGCCAGCCAACTGGCTAAAAAGGTTGATGTGCTTCTGGTGGTAGGGTCCGGAAAGAGCGCCAATACCACCAATTTGTATCATTTTCTGCGCCGGCGGAAACCGGAGACATATCTGATTGCCGGTGCAAAAGAAGTCAAGGACAGGTGGTGCCGGAGGGACTTAAAGATTGGGCTGGTTTCAGGCACCTCAACACCAAAAGAAACGATTGAAGAAGTCACAAAAAAACTGATTCACAAATCCATGAAAGGACGGTAAAAAGAATGCCAGAAAATCTAACCGAACTGCTCTTGCGTCAGGTAAACACCTTCAAGCCCGGCAATATCATCACCGGGAAGATCGTCAACCTTGCCTCTGATTACGTGCTGATTGACATCGGCTACAAGACCGAGGGGTTTATTCCCCGCAACGAATTCAAGGATTTTGAAACCCTGGAGCCGGGTCAGGAAATAAGGGTAATGCTGGAAAGCCTGGAGCCGGCCGAGTCAGGCCTGATCGTTTTATCCAAGGAAAAGGCCGACCTGGTCCTCAACTGGGACCGGGTTGAAAAAGCCTACAAAGAGGGGCTTAAAATTAAAGGAAAGGTCCTCACCCCCGTAAAGGGCGGATTCCGGGTGGACATCGGAATAATGGCATTCTTGCCGGCCAGCCAGGCGGACCTGAAACCGATCGCCGACCCCAAAACTTTTGTCAACCAGGTCTTTGAATTCAAAGCAATAAAACTGGACCGGATGAGAAACAACATCGTTGTCTCCCGCCGGGAAATTCTGGAAGAAGAGGAACGCCGGAATAAACTGGCTGCCCTGGAAAAGATTTCGGTCGGCCAGGTTGTCCGGGGAACCGTCCGGAACATAGTTGACTACGGCATTTTCGTTGACATCGGCGACCTGACCGGCCTGGTGCATATCAACGACCTTTCCTGGAGCCGTATCACCCATCCTTCGCAGGTAGTCGCGGTCGGTGACCAGATTGATGTCAAAATCCTGAAAATAAACCCGGAGAAGGCCGAGGTGGCTTTAGGCATCAAGCAGACCGGGCCAAACCCGTGGGAAAGCATTGAAGAAAAATACCCGGTGGGAAGCAGGGTCCAGGGCAAAGTGGTCAACCTCACCGATTACGGCGCTTTTATCAAGTTGGAGGACGGGGTGGAAGGCCTGCTTCATATTTCGGAACTTTCCTGGACGATCAAGGTAAAGACTCCCTCGGAAATTCTGGCGATGGGCGATGCGGTGGAAGTTCAGGTAATCGCCCTGGAACCGGAGAAGCAGAAGATCTCTTTCAGCATGAAGGCCCTGGAACCAAACCCGTGGGAAACGATCACCGAAAAATATCCGGTCGGCACCGTAGTCAAGGGCAAAATCTATAATCTGACCCATTACGGCGCCTTCGTGGAACTGGAAAAGGGGATTGAAGGTCTCCTGCATGTCAAAGACCTTGACTGGGCAAAGACAAAACACCCTTCCGAAATTATCAAAAAGGGCGATAAGGTTGAGGTGGTGGTGCTGGAAGTGGACCCGGAAAAAAAGCGGATAGCGCTAGGCCGCAAGCAACTTTTGCCGCCGCCGGAATCGGAGACCGGGGAAAAAGAGGAAAAAAAGAAGAAAGAAGAGAAGAAAAAAAAGTAGTGCGGGGCTTTAACCTCGCTACCTACGAAGGCGACCCTCCGGGGTCGCACTACAGAAGGAGGCGCTATGCGCGTATTAATCGTTAAAAACTACGATGAAATGAGCAAGGAAGCGGCTAAAATAGTAAAAAGCCGCCTGGAACAAAAACCGGACCTGGTCCTGGGGCTCGCCACCGGCAGTACACCGCTGGGCCTGTATCAGGAATTGATACGCATGCACAAGGAAAACAGCCTCTCTTTTGCCAAGGTGCGCACCTTCAACCTGGATGAGTACCTGGGTTTGAAACCCGACAATGACCAGAGTTATCACTATTTTATGTTTGAAAACCTGTTCAAGCATATAGACGTTCCCCGGGAGAATATCTATATCCCGGACGGCCTGGCCAACGACCCGGAAAAATTCTGCCAGTGGTACGAGGACGAAATTGAAAAAGCCGGGGGGCTGGACCTTCAGGTCGTCGGCATCGGACGGGACGGTCATATCGGGTTTAACGAACCCGGTTCCTCGCTTGCCTCCCGCACCCGGGTAAAGACCCTCGACGAAGGAACGATTAAGGACAACAGCCGCTTTTTTGCAAAGCCCGAGGAGGTGCCGCATTTCGCCATCACCATGGGCGTGGGCACCATCCTGGAATCCAAAGAGATTCTCTTTTTAGCCAACGGCGCCGGCAAGAGCGAGATTGTGGCGCGGGCGATTGAAGGTCCGGTCACCAGCCAGGTTACCGCTTCCATTCTGCAAATTCATCCCAAAGCCATTGCGATACTGGACGAAGCGGCCGCAGCCGGTCTCCAGCGAAAAGATTATTATAAGTACGCTGAAGAACAGGCCCGGCACTTCGAAAAGAATATGTAAGGATTGCTGAAAGGAGGGCTGTTTAAATGAAAGTAACCATTCTGCCCTCGGAAAAGACGGTTTGCTGCAAACTGACGGAAATCATCGTCTCTGCCGTCAGAGAAAAACCGGATTTGGTTATCGGGCTTTCGCCCGCCAGCGAGATTTTGCCGTGTTACGCAGGTTTAATAGAATGCTGCCACAAGAAAGAGGTCTCGTTCCATCAGAGCCGTTTCTTTGCCACCGATGAATTCGTAGGACTGGACCCGGAAAACCCGCTTAGCAACTCCTTCCGCCTCTGGAGTCACCTTCTCTCCCATCTGGATATTCAACTGGAGAACGTTTACCTCTTAAACGGCGCCGCGCCAAATCCAACGATTGAATGCGCGGAGTATGAACGTAAAATTGAACAAGCGGGCGGGGTCGACCTCGGGATTGTCTCCCTGGGAATACGGGGCGACGTCGGCCGGAACGAACCTTCTTCTTCGCTGGGCAGCCGGTGCCGGGTGAAAACGCTGGCCCCGGACGAGGCGACGCGGAACGGCCGGTTTCTGTCTCACGGTTCTCATCCGAAGTTCAGCATGACCGTCGGCGTAGCAACGCTGATGGCCGCAAAAAGCGTTGTCCTGGTGGCAATCGGTACCGGCCGGGCTATGATATTGTCTAAAGCCCTTGAGGGCCCGCTCACCAGCGCTGTCACCGCTTCTGTTTTCCAGCGGCACCCCAAATGCACGGTTCTTCTAGACGAAACGGCCAGCACCTTCCTGAAACGAAAAGACTACTATAAATCTTCCGCCTAGGACGTGCTCGGTTTATTGTCCCCGGTTTCCTTAATTTCCCATTACAAAAATTTGACGGTTTTAAATCATTGAGGGTAAAATATCCAAATTACAATAGACGAGGTCAATATGCTGCCTGAAAGATTTGTAAAAGAAAAACTCTCCCCGGAAGAATTAAAAGAACTGGCCCGGCTGTCCAACCTCTGCAAGGGCGACATCCTGAAGATGACCACCCTGGCCACCTGCGGCCATCCCGGCGGCTCCATGTCGTCCCTGGATATCTACCTTGTGCTTTACAAATTCGCCGCCATCAACCCGGCCGAACCGGACAACCCCGACCGGGACCGCATTATTATCAGCCACGGACATACTTCTCCGGGCGCCTATTCGGTCCTGAGCCGGCTTGGCTTCTTCTCAACCGATGCGGCGGTCAGCGGTTTCCGCCTGGTCGATACGCCGTTTGAAGGCCACGTGGTAAGGGACCTGCCGGGCCTGGAGTGGTCCTCCGGAAACCTGGGCCAGGGGCTCTCGGCCGGCTGCGGTTTTGCGGTCGCCGGCCGGATGCTGGGGAAAAATTACCACGTCTTCGTGGCGATGAGCGACGGCGAACACGCCAAGGGCCAGATTGCGGAAGCGCCTTACCGCCGCGTCAGTTGAAAAGAAACCGAGCCGACCCAATAC
>CAZBFL010000031.1:0-9650 GCA_964491175.1 uncultured bacterium | reverse complement strand
GGCTGGAGAAAGGTGATGGAACGAAGGACGGGAAGCATTTTGTAATGCTGACCGGAGTGGAAAAGGTCTTCGATCTGAAGCCAGAGCAGGTCGGCGGCCAGACCCTTAAACCCGCCCAGGATCAAACTTCCGGCAACCTG
This sequence comes from uncultured bacterium, assembly GCA_964491175.1. Classification (GTDB taxonomy): domain Bacteria; phylum Ratteibacteria; class UBA8468; order MWAK01; family MWAK01; genus JAHJUB01. Next base: position 9,510 of record CAZBFL010000031.1, on the reverse strand, counting down.
TCCCGGCATCAGGAGCAGTCTCTGCTCGAACCCCATCTGTTTGCGCTGCAGGTCAATCTTATCCTGGAGCGGGGAGAGGAGCAGGAAGAGCAGAATGACGGCGGCGATGGATGCGTTCCGGTAAGTTCTTTTGGTCATTTTACTTTTTTTGACAACCCCTTAACCTACACTTCGCGGTACCGGAAGAAATAGAGGCAGACGATAAGGGCGATTGCAGTGTAAAGTATTCCGTAGCCGAAGGTTTTAAGAAGGTAAGTCATTGTCACCGTGCCTCCGACCACAATCTGGTCCCGGATGGCGAAATTTTCGAAATTGGGAAGAATTTTATAAAAGAACTTGGTAAGTATCTGCAGGGCCGGATTCTTCATCTGTTCGGACATTGAGAGTCCGTAACCGGTAAGGTGTCCGACCAGGAACAGAAATAGCACAAAAATGAGCGTGAACGCCGTGGAGGCGAAAGCGGCTACGGCCAGGGTTATGGCGATGATAACCAGCATCTCGGCCCAAATCAGGAAAAGCGCCGAAAAAAGGCTGATTTCAAAGGAGCGCTGCTTGAAGAGTATGAGCCCGATAAAAACGACAGACATGATGATTACGCTCAGAGTTATGACCAGCGCCATACCCAGGAATTTTCCTATGATAAAATCGGATCGCTTCAAAGGTTTGGAGAGAAGGGTAGAGATGGTGTTGGTTTCAAATTCGCTGCGCAGGGCGGTCATTGAGGCAAAGATGGCCAGCAGCGCGCCGAAAAATTCTATGCCGGACAGGGAAACATCCTTAATCATTTTTAATTGCTCAACCGGGGTCAGAAAAGAAAAAAGCTGGCTGCTGCCCAGGAGCAGAAGTGCAAAGACCAGTATGATCTGATAACTGCGCAGCCGCAGCGATTCCTGAAACGTGTTTTTTCCGATTACGATTGCTTTGTTGACCATTCGATCACCTTGATGAATAGGTCTTCAATGTCCTCTGCTTTCCACTGAGACATCAATTCGGAGATGGTTCCCAGGGCCAGGAGCTTTCCCTGGTGCAGAATTCCGACTCGGTTGCTGACTTTTTCTATTTCCGAGAGATAATGGCTGGAAAGAAGGATCGTTTTACCGGCTTCCTGTAAATTCAGGAGCAGGTTTCTGGTTTCCCGGCTGCCGATCGGGTCAAGGCCGGTGGTCGGTTCGTCCAAAATCAGGAACTTCGGGTCGTTGAGCAGGGCAACCGCCAGGCCGATTCGCTCCAGCATACCCTTGGAGAAATGTTTCAGGGAGAGATTTTTTTTATCGTGCAAGCCGACCAGTTTGAGCAGTTCCTCATTTTTATCTTTGAGAATTTCTTTCGGCATCCCGAATAACCGGCCGTAAAAAGTCAGTATTTCCGGTCCGGTAAGATAGCGATAATAATAGGGGTTTTCCGGAAGGTAACCGATATCGTTCTTAACCTCAATTTCCTGATGGTCCCGTCCGCGGATTTCAATCCGGCCGCTGGTGGGAAAGAGCAGGCCGAGGACCAGTTTCAGGGCGGTCGTCTTCCCGCTGCCGTTGGGGCCTAACAGGCCGAAGATTTCGCCTTCCTTAATTTCCAGGGAAAGGTTGTCCAGGGCCACTACGTCTTTTTTCCGGCCCGGATGGAATACTTTGGTCAGTCCTTCGATCCGCAGCGCCGCGGCTTTTTCGTTTTTTTCCATAATAAACATCAATTGTAGCAGAAATATTTTTTTAAGTCAAATTAATTTTTTATAATCTCGGATTGACGCAGGGCCTTTTGTCCGATATCCTTTCGAAAATAGGACCCGTCAAAACTAATTTTGCCGACAGCGAGATAGGCTTTTTCGATCGCCCGGGACAGGTTTTTGCCGAATCCGGTGACGTTCAAAACCCGGCCGCCGTTGGTCAGCACCCTTCCGCCTTCATTTTTTGTTCCGGCGTGGAAGACCAGCACGTTTTTGAGCCCGGCCGCTACTTTTAGCCCTGTTATTTCCCGGTCTTTTTGGTAAGGTCCCGGGTAGCCGGCTGAAGCCAGGACCACGCAGCAGGAACCGCCTTTCCGGAAAACAGGTTTCAATTGTAAAAGATTTCCCCGGGCCGCCGTCAGCAATAATGGAAAAAGGTCGTCTTTCAGGAGCGGGATAATTGCCTGGGTTTCCGGGTCGCCGAACCGGGCGTTAAATTCCAGAACCTGCGGTCCTTCTTTAGTCAGGATGAGCCCGGCGTATAAGATGCCTTGATAGGTGATGCCTTCTTCGGCTAATCCGGAGATGGTCTTCGCCATCACGTCCCGGATGACCTGTTGTCTGACTGAAGGCGTCAGGAAGGGGTTGGGGGCCACCGCGCCCATACCTCCGGTATTTGGTCCGACATCATTTTCGCCGGCTTTCTTATGGTCCTGGGCCGGGGGGAAACAGTGATATTTTTCGCCGTCGGTGACGGCCAGAAGCGAGACCTCCTCGCCGTTTAGTTTTTCTTCAATAATCGCTTTTTCACCGGCGGTTTTAAATATTTTATTTGAAAATATTTGTTTCAGCGCCTCTTCTTTTTCCGGTCGGGTGTCGCAGACAAAAACACCTTTTCCGGCGGCCAGGCCGTCCACCTTGATTACCGCAGGTTTGTTGCCCCATTTTTCCAGGATAGACCTGCCTTCCGAAAGCGAGGCGGCTATTTGGAACTGCGCAGTGGGTATCCGGTGACGGATCATGAATTCTTTGGCAAAAATCTTGGATGTTTCCAACCGGGCCGCGGCCTGGCTTGGCCCGAAAATGGGGAGGCCTGTTTTTTGGAAAAGGTCTACGATGCCTTTGGCCAGGGGAGTTTCCGGTCCCACGACGGTTAGGTCGATCCGTTCTTTTTCGGCAAAAGAAAGGAGCGAACTTATCTCTTCAGCCGGAATGGGAATGTTTTTGCCGTTTTCAGCCGTTCCGGCATTTCCCGGCGCGATGTAGAGGCGGCGTATTTCCGAAGATTGCGCAATTTTCCAGGCCAGCGCATGCTCCCGGCCGCCCGAACCGATAATCAGGCATTTCATATCGCTCTCCGGACGAGGATGGCGAACAAGGTGGCTACGGTATTGTTGGCCATGTGCAGAATAATTGAGGGCCAGAGGGAACCGGTCTTTTCGTAAAGATAGGCCAGAACCATCGCCAGAAAAAAGATGGGCAGAAACGCCACCAGCGATTGGTGCAGCGCCGCAAAGAGCAGACTGGAATAGACCATGGAACGCCAGGGGCTGAAACTATTGCGCAGCGTTCCAAAAAGAAACCCTCGGAAAATTATCTCTTCCAACAGCGGCGCAAACAGACCGACGATAACCAGAAATAAGAGGGAAACGGGCAGCGAAGTCAAGCCCATCAGCAGGGTATAAATTTCCTGTTCCGGCAGAAGGGTTTTCCGGAAAAGGCCGAGAAATGCCCCGACCAGCGCCATGACCGGCAGGATGGAGAGGTATGTCCAGAGGCCGCCGCGCAAATATTCCCGGCGCCAGGTATTCAGGCCTAATTGCCAGATTCCGACATAGCGTCTCGAAAGAAAGCAGAGGATGGCAAAAGCCAGGCTTATCTCCACGATAAGGGTTTGAAGGAGCGTTTTTAAAGCCTGGACGTTAAAGGAAGGCGGCGTGTGTCTTTCCGGAAACACTAAATCGAAACCGGAGAGTAAAAGATTGGCGCAGACAAAGGCAAACAATCCTACCGGCAAAATCAGGTTCAGGTTCCAGGCGACCGGTATCGCGCCGACCGGAAAAGGTTTGGTTTCACGCCGTAAAAAACGGCGCAAATTGATCACTAGCGCATAAACGGCGCCGACCATCAGGAAAAAGGAGACCAACCCTATTAAAAAAGCCCAGAAATTTCCCTGGGTGAACGCTTTTTGCAGTTCTGCCTGCAGATGTTCTTGTTCCATCTTGGGGGGTATTTAATCCGGCGGCTTCCCGCTACATCCCGACGATTCGGGTATCTTCGTTCAGAAATATGCCCTTAAGGTTCATCTGGAGCGCATCAGGGTTGGGGCTGATGGCCAGGGCCGCCTCCCGGCCAACCTTCTTTTCTTGAATCAGTTTGATAAGCGCGTCGTTGAACGTTTGCATGCCGAGGTCCTTTCCCGCTCTCATCCCGGCCGGAATTTTCAGGATTTGATTGTCCTGAATCAGTTTGATGATAGTGGGGTTGGTAATCATAACTTCTACGGCGGGCAGCAGGCCTTTTTCGTCTATCCGGGGCAGGAGCTTTTGACAGATGGTGGCTTTAACGTGGTAAGCCAGTTGTTTTCTGACCTGTTCGTGCAACTGGCTTGGGAAGAAATCCAGGATGCGGGTGAAGATGCTTACCGTGTCCAGCGCGTGAACCGTGGAGAGGACAAGGTGGCCGGTTTCCGAAGCAGAAAGAGCCGCTTCGAATGTTTCCGGGTCTCTCATTTCTCCGATAACGATAATATCCGGGTCCTCGCGCATTACGTATTTCAGGGCATTGTGGAATGAGACGGTGTCTATGCCCACCTCGCGCTGGTTGACAATGGATTTTTTATCCGAATAGATATATTCTACCGGGTCTTCTACGGTCATAATGTGAACCTGCTGGTTCTGGTTGATGTATTCCACCAGGGATGCGATCGTGGTTGATTTTCCGGAACTGGTTGGTCCGGCCACCAGCACCAGGCCGCTGTCAAACCGGCTGATTTCGGCCAGGACCGGCGGCAGGCCTAACTCCTCGAATCTCGGTATTTCCGTTCGCACCCGGCGCATTGCGATGCCGATTTCCCCGCGCTGAAAATAGATGTTGATGCGGAACCGGCCCAGATCCGGAAAGGTGTGGCCGAAATCCAGTTCTTTATTGACTCCCAGCATTTTTTGTTGTTCCGGGAGTGATATTTCGTCCAGAAAACTTTTCAGGTCCTGCGGCGTAATTAAGGGCAATTCGGTAAATGTCAGGTCATTATTGATCCTTAAGACAGGCGGCCGGTTGGCCTTCAGGTGCAGGTCGGTAGCGTTTTTTTCCACGCACAACCGCACAATTTCAGTTAAGTTTGCCATGTTTCAGTTGTTATCTGACAACAAAGTAATCCAGTCCGGTATTATTCTTCAAAGTTTGACCGGCGTTTTTTGCCGTTTTTTCGTCTTTAAAATTTCCAATCCGGACCTTGTAAGTGACGGAACCGTTAAGTGTCCGGGCGACGTACGCTTCATAACCTTTGGAACTCAGGTCCCCGGCTATTCTTTCCGCCCGGTTACAATCTGCGAAAGAGCCGATTTGAATGGTATAGGGACCCACCTCCTGATTTAAAAGCCGGGTCGCTTCTTCGGCCTCGCTGCTGAACGGATAACGCCGCCGCAAGAGATTCAGGATATTCAAACTTCCCTGAGGCCCCTGGGTCTTGTTTTTTCGGGATAGTATTTCGGCCAGACCGAGCAAAGCGGCCGGTTGATACTGACTCTTTGGAAACTCGGCGGAAAACTGCCGGAAAAGTTTTTCGCCTTCGGTAAGCGCGCCGTCTTTGCTTTTCAGGTGTGCTAACGCCAGCAAACTCCGTTCTTTCTCCGGGCCGGCAAGAAGGGTCTGCCAGATATTTTCTGCTTTTCGAGACTCTCCGGTTTCCCGGTAACAGAGTCCCAGAAGATAATTTTCGGCCGGGGTCAGATTTTTGTCGGCGTATTTTTGAATTGCATCCCGGTACGACCCCTTTAAAACCAGTTCTTCGATGCTTTGAGCGCACCCGCACCCGGATCTTAACAGCAGGATAAGAAGAGTTGCTCCGATCAGGAATCTTCGCGGGGTCAGTTTCATCAAAAATTGCGTTACCTACTCTTTAGGCTCTTTAGACTCTTCGTTTTTCTCCAGTACTTCCCGGAACGTTTCGCTGACCGGATCGGTCTTTCGAAAGTTAAGCCTGTTCCGGTCCGTCTGGTGAGCCCGTTCCGATAACTCCACCAACATCCGGTAAATGTTGGTTTCCCGGGGAATCGTATCCAGAACCTTAAGCGCTTCGTATTCGGTCATTTTCACAACTCCTGTTTATGGATTTAAACTATTTATTATAATCTTTAATCACTTAAAAAAGCAAACCCCGTAGAAAGGAGTATTCTTTACGGGGCAAACCGGCCGCTGCCGATATCCTGTTTCGCCTGCTGGTAGGTAAAGACGGTCCCGATATCAAGCCAGTATCCGGTGTGCCGGTAAGCAAATAACGGTTCGTTATTTTTAATCAGCAGCGGGAAAAAGTCCCGTTCCAGGGAATAATTCTTCCCTTTCGGGATTTGGGCGGTTATTTCCGGTTCAAAGAGATAGATTCCGGCGTTAATCCAGGCTTTTTCGTTTAAATCTTTCGGTTTTTCGCGGAACTCCCGTATCCGGTTGTCGGCAGAAGTAACGAGGACTCCGTAACGCTGTGGGTCGGGAACGCAGATCGCGGCGATGGTGACGGCTGCCCGGTTGCGGCGGTGAAATTCGGCCATGGCCGAAAGATTCAGGTCGGTAAGCACATCGCCGTTAAAGATAAAGGTTGTTTCCGTCAGAAGGTGCGAGGCGAAAGCAACCGCGCCGCCGGTGCCCAACGGGTTGTCTTCAACGACCACATCCAATTTCATTCCCGAAGGTTTCAGGCGGTCCAATGCGTCCCGGAATTTCTGGCTTTGATAACCCACGCCCAGCGTTATTTCTTTGATATTATGTTTTTTCAACAGTTTCAACTGGTACCAGAGGAATGGTTTTCCGGCCAGAGGCAGGAGCGGTTTCGGAATCAGGTTGGTCAGAGGACGCATCCTCGTTCCCAGGCCGCCCAGCAGAATGTATGCTTTCATATGAGGGTATTTTGTACCATAACATTTTAACGTAAATCGTTATTTAGAGCAACAGCAGGAAGTCGTAATTTTTCTTTTTTTGTGGTATATTAATGATAGAATTCTTGAAATAAAAATTAAAACAGGAGGAGATTCAGATGGACAATAAAGGGACGCTGGGCGTAATCATCGGAAACCGGGGCTGCTTCCCGGGTTCGCTGGCCGAAAAGGGCCGGCAGGAGATTATGGCTGCTTTAAAAAAACAGGGTGTCGGAGCGGTCATTATCGCCAAAGACGAAGCCAAGTACGGAGCGATTGAAAACCATTCTGAAGCCAAAAAGTGCGCCGCGCTCTTCCGGGCGAACCGGGACCGGATAGACGGTATCCTGGTCGCGCTTCCCAATTTCGGAGACGAGCGGGCGATTGCCGATACGGTCAGGATATCGGAATTAAACGTGCCGGTTCTGGTCCAGGCCTACCCGGACGATCTGAAAAAAATGTCGGTAGAATATCGCCGCGACAGTTTTTGCGGCAAACTTTCCACCTGCAACGTGCTGCGCCAGTACGGCGTTCAATACTCGCTTACCCGGACGCACACCAGCGCCCCAGGCTCCGGGGAATTTCAGGAAGACCTTGACTGGTTCCTGGCGGTTTGCCGGGTGGTAAAGGGGCTGAAGGGCGCCCGCATCGGCGCGATCGGCGCCAGGACCACCCCCTTTAAGACCGTCCGGTACAGCGAAAAATTGCTGGAGGCAAGCGGTATTTCCGTGGAGACGCTTGACTTGTCCGAAATTGTAACAGCCGTCGAAAAGTTAAAAGATAATGAACCGCAGGTTCGGTCCAAATTAAAACTTCTGTCCGGTTACTGCGCCACCCGGGGTATATCCTCAAAATCACTTCTGAAGATGGCGAAGATGGGTGTTTCGCTCGACCGGTGGGTTGGAGAGAATGAGATTGACGCCTGCACCATCCAGTGCTGGTCGGCCCTGCAGGATGCGCTTCAAATCTTTCCCTGCGCGCTGATGAGTATTATGAGTGAAACCCTTATTCCCGCCGCCTGCGAGGTGGATGTGATGGGCGCGGTGGCGATGTATGCCCTGCAACTTGCTTCGGGAAAGCCGGCCGGACTTTTTGACTGGAACAATAACTACGGCGGCGACCCGGACAAACTGGTTCTTTTCCACTGCAGCAACGCTCCCAAGAGTATGCTGGGTCCGGTCTGTATGGGTTACAATAAGATTGCGGCGCGGATGGGAGCCGGTCCGGAAAACAGTTACGGCACCTGCAGCGGAACGATAAAGGCCGGTCCGATGACTTATCTCCGGTTTTCAAGCGACGATACCTCTGCTGGGATTATCGGCTGTCTCGGCGAAGGCGCCATTACCAGGGACCCGCTGGATACCTTCGGCGGAGTAGGCGTTGCCCGGATAGAGAAACTTCAGGAACTGTTGAAGTTTCTCTGCCAGAACGGGTTTGAACACCACGTGGCCGTCAGCCACTCAAAATCCGCCGGTGTTCTTTTTGAAGCGCTGGATAATTATATCGGCTGGGACATCTATCTTCACCAGGGGTAATAAACCGTTCGCCTGGGTTGACAGGTGCCGGGCGGGATGGAGTAAAATATACGTGAGATTGACAATTTAGAACGGTGAGCGCTCGGGAAGACGGTGCGAAACCGTCGCGGACCCGCCGCTGTGACCGGGAACGAAAGCCGCTATAAAGACCACTGCTCCTGACGGGGCGGGAAGGTGCGGCCGGTAGGTAAAGAACCCGGAAGCCAGAAGACCGGCTCACCTTAAAAGTAGTAAATTGTGAACGGTGAATGGTAAAAGATTAAAATGTATGAAGTTACCATTCACCGTTCACAATTTACTGCTTACTGTAGCTAATCCCTCGCGGACTTGGGGTTGAAAAGGAATCTTGGGGTGAAAAACGGCATCCCCGACAGGGATTTCCCTGTCGGGGATTTTTTATTCTGTTTTGGTGGGAAAAAGATGAAAAAAACGGGACTTATCCATGTTTATACCGGTGATGGCAAGGGTAAGACCACGGCCGCAGTCGGATTGGCCTGCAGGGCGCGCGGCCATAATTTAACAGTTTGCTATGTTTCTTTTCATAAAAATCCGAAAAGGTGGGGGTGTGGGGAAGAGAGCGTTTTGAAAAAAATCGGGGTGGTTGTTTACCGGTTTGCGAAAAAACACCCTTGTTTTGACAAGAACACAAAAGCGGAAGGTATCCGCAGGGAATGTCTTAAGGGGATAAAATTCATAGAAAGAATCTACCGGGAGAAGAAATACGACCTCCTGATACTGGATGAAATAAATATTTCCGTGCGCGAAGGGTTTTTGAAAGAAAGCGAAGTTCTCGACCTACTGGAAAGAAAACCGGAAAACCTGGAATTGGTTTTGACCGGCCGCAACGCCACCGGAAAGATAATTAAAAAAGCGGATTTGGTCAGCGAAATAAGAAAGATAAAGCACCTCTATGATTTGGGATTGAAGGGAAGGAAGGGAATTGAGTATTAGTAAAATTTCCAGCACCAGCCGGACAAACAAAGGAAGTCTCCGTGGGATTCGGAGCGCTGTCCCGCAACGGTAATAGCCAATGTCGGCTGAGCCCGGTCCATTGTTTTTTCGGCAAACATCCCCGAGGAGGGAAGATGGATAGCAAAAAATTCAGGAGAGGGAGCGGTTTTACGTTAATTGAGTTGTTGGTGGTCATCGCCATCATCGCCATCCTGGCGGCGATGCTCCTGCCGGC
>CAZBFL010000030.1:4212-9951 GCA_964491175.1 uncultured bacterium | reverse complement strand
GATTTAAAGGCCTGGCCGCCGACCTGCTCTGGCTCCAGATAGAAACGCTATTCCATTCCGGACAATCCTACAAGATGCTCCCCGTTCTTCGCTCTGTCACCTTTCTCCAACCCAAATTCATTACGCCCTGGGCGGTTGGCGGCTGGCACCTGTCTTACAATATTTCGGTAATGGAAAAAGACCCTCAAAAAAAAGAAGCCTGGATTCAAGCCGGCGTTGATTTTTTGAAGGAAGGCATCACCTACAACCCGGAAAGGTACGACCTCTATTTCGAGCTCGGCTGGACGTTTTTTCATAAAGTTAAAAACTATTCCGAAGCGGTCAAATATCTGGAAACAGCGCGCAAATTTCCCAGGCCGGATTACGTGGACGACGTTCTGGCGCATGCCTATGAAAAAAACGGTCAGATTGACCTGGCGCTCAAAACCTGGGAAGAGATATTGAGGAGCAAAAACAGTTTCAGGCAGATCGCGCCGAGGATGATACACAATCTTAAAACTTACGGTTCCACCATCACACCGGAATAAAAATGATATTCGTGGTCTCTGCGGCTTCCGGGACCGGTAAAACAACCATCCTGAAGATTCTTGCCCGTAAATACAAGATACCCCGCTTCACCACCTGCACCACCCGCCCGGCCCGTCGGGGTGAAAAGAAGAACCATGACTATTATTTCCGTACCGAACAAGACTTCCAAAACCTGATTAAATCCAACGGGCTGGCCGAATGGGCAACGGTCTACGGATTTCGTTACGGCACACCCCGCGCAAAACTGGAAGCATCGCTCAATAAAAACAGACCGATCGTGCTTGCGCTCGACACCCAGGGCGCGGCGCTGATTAAGAAACAATATCCGAAAGAAACCGTCCTGGTCGCCCTCCTCCCGCCTTCCCGGAAAGAACTGGAAAACCGTATCCGCTGCCGCCAGAAAGAGACCGGCGAACACGATTCGGACGTGAAAAAACGGCTGGCGGAAGCAAAGAAAGAACTCAAAATTCTAGAAGGCTACGATTACCAAATAGTAAACGAAACCCCCCAAAGAACCGCCGACCTCCTCCACCAAATTATCCAAAAACTCCAGTAAGGACCGAACTTTAAGCAACTCAACACCCAGCAACGAGGCAACCTCTTTTGCAGCACTTTGCGGAGCGGCAGTGCAAAACAAGCATTACGAGGAGATGAGTAGCCGTGGCTCATACGAAGTAGTATTGAGAACGCGGAGAGGCTCGTCTCCGAGTTGCGTAGTTTTTGCCTGACGCGCAGAGCGTGCAGCAAAAGAGGTTACCGAGGAAAGAATTTCTTATAGGCGTCTTTAAGGTGTTTGGTGGACAGGTGGGTGTAAACCTGGGTGGTGGTGATATTCTGATGACCCAGAATCTCCTGGATGGCGCGCAGGTCCGCGCCGGCTTCCAGCAGATGGGTTGCAAAAGAGTGGCGTAAAGTGTGCGGGGTGACCCGACCGGGAAGGCCGCAGGCCGACGCATACTTCTTCAGAATGCGCTCCACGCTCCGGCTGGTCAACCGGCCGCCGAAACGGTTGCCGAAAAGAAAGGGGGCGTCGTCCGGCCGTTCGCCTGAAGACAGGTATTCGCTAAGAGCCGCCAGGGCTGTTTTGCCGATCGGAACCAACCGCTCTTTTCTCCCTTTCCCCCGCACGCGCGCCAGCCCGGCCACAAAATCGATCTCTTTCAGGTTAAGGTTTACCATTTCCGAAATCCGGAGACCGGCGGAGTAAAGCAATTCCAGCATCGCCCGGTCCCGTAACGGAGACTGACTGACCCCTTTTTTGAGAGCCTCATCAAGCAGGGACAGGGTCTGACCGACTTCCAGAAAAGCCGGGAGGCTGCGTTCGCTCTTCGGCGAGCGCAGGGCAACCGTCGGGTTTGCCGATATGGATTTCTCGCGGCTTAGAAACCGGAAAAAGGCGCGTAAAGCGGCCACCCGGCGTATGATGGTGGCCCGGCTCAAATTACGCTGAAAAAGACTGCCCAGATAAACTCTTAATACTCCGAGGTCTGTTCTTCTCAACTTCGCTCCGGATAGGAATTTACAAAAATCGTCCAGGTCCTGATGATAAGCGCGGACGGTGTCGGAAGATGCATTGCGCTCAACCTTTAAATATTCCAAAAAAGCCTGAACTTCCCGGCGACCTTTTTTAGGGAGGGGACGCAGCCCCTCCCCTACATTATTCGGAAAGGACTTTTTCATAAACCGATTCTATCCGGGAAACCATCACGTTAATCGCAAAATTATTAAGCACAAATTGCTGACCGGCCCGGGCCATTGTCCGGCTCTTATCCGGATTACGCAGGGCGGAAACGATTGCGGCGATCAGCCTTTCGGAATCCTGCGGAGGCACCAGAAACCCGGTGACGCCGTCAACGACCGCCTCCCGGGTACCGTCAACGTCAAAAGCAACCACCGGGACTCCGCCGGCCAGCGCCTGCGCAACCGCTTTCGGCAGGCCTTCGCGTAAAGAAACATGGACCAGCAGGTCCATCGCCGATATCGCCTCCGGTATCTCCCGGGGCGGCAGCAGGCCGGCGAAGGTAACCGCTTCCCTGACACCCAGGTCTTCAGCCGTCTTTTCCAATTCCGGCCTCAGGATGCCGTCGCCGACCAAAAAAAGCCGGCTTCGGGTAAATTCCTGCTTCACCGCCGCGAAAGCCGGCAGCAAAAATTCGTGGCCTTTCAGGTGAAAAAGACGGGCGACCTTACCGATAACTATTTCGTCCTCCAGGAAACCGTATCTCCGCCTGGCCTCTAATCTCTCCCGGCTTGCCGCCGCAAACTCTTCCACCGCAAAACCGCTGTAGATTGTGCAATAACGTTCTTTTCTACCGATCCCGGCCGCCAGGCTTTTAACGATAAGGTTGTCGGCGACGGAAATATATTGGTCGGTAAAAGGCGCGGCTATTTTTTCCGCCGCAATGTAAATGAAGTTAAGGAGCCGGCTTTGGTAAGGGTGAAAGGGCAGACCGTGAATGGTGTGAATTACCCGGGGCCTTGGCCGCAGGAGACCGGCCGCCAGCCGGCCCAGGATGCCGGCTTTGGCACTGTGAGTATGCAGAATATCCGGTTTTTCACGCCGGAGATAACGATAGACGGCGCAGAATGAAACCAGGTCGCGAAACGGGTCAAGCCGGCGCTTTAAAGAAGAGATAAGTCTGATTTCCAGGCCGCGGTTCCGCGCTTCTTCAAGAAGACTTCCCTCCGGTCCCAGCGGCGGACCGGTTAAAAGAGTAACCTGATGACCGCGTTCGTTTAATCCGTAACAGGTAAAGAGGGTGTTCTCCTGAGCGCCGCCGATGATCAGGCGGGTAATAAGATGGCAGATTTTCAATCTTTTTTAGTAGTAGTCTTCTTAACCGGTTTGGATGGCGAAATCTTCTTTTCCAAGGCGGCAATCCGGTCCCGCAGAGATTGATTCTCTTTGGAAACTTCCTCTACGATTATCGAAAGTTTTGTATCCGTTTCGGTCCGGGAAATTACCAAACCGGTGTCAACCTGTTCGATCCGGTCGGAAATAACCGCGTATTTTTCCGAAATCTCATCCATCTGCTTTCTGGCGGCTTCCAAAAAAACGACCGTTTCCGCCTGCGTCTTTTTCATGAGTTCCAGGTTGCGCTCCATCTGGTCTAACCGGTTGGAGACTCCTTTCTGAAAATCGAGCAGTTCCTGGGAAGCGGCCAGACGGAATTTTTCCGATTTTTCCGTTTCGCGAAGAATCTGCTCGCTCAAGGTGCTCACCGCGCCTTCGGTGCTGGAGATACGTTCCCGTAAAGCGATTATGTCTTCGCTCAAACCGGCCACCCTGGGAGTCCAATCGCCTTCAAAAGTAGTCATCGACCGCTGGCTTTCCTTCTCCAGGGAACCCAATTTTGTCTCTGCGGTTACGACCCGCTCCTGCAGGGTTGACACATCTCCCTGCATCGCCACGCAGCCGGAAATTAAGATGACCAGACCAAGCAACCCGAACAGAAAAAAATTTTTCATTTGAGAGAATACACTTTGACAGGCGGGACGCCTGTCCTACATCATTCGACGATCTTGAACTCGCAGCGCCGGTTCTTCGCCCAGGCGATTTCGTTGTGGCCGGGGTCAAGCGGCTTTTCCGCACCGTAGCTGACCGTCCCCAATCTTTCCGGAGCGATGCCCAGGGCAACCAGGTATCGGCGGGCGGAAAGACTGCGTCGTTCGCCGAGAGCCATATTATATTCCGCGGTGCCCCGTTCATCACAGTGACCTTCAAAAGAAACTTTGACCCTGCGATGGTCCTTCAGATAGGCGGCGATCTTTTCCAGGACTACCCGCGCTTCCGGTCTTATGTCGCTCTTGTCAAAATCAAACCGAATCGTTTCAAAAACCTGCTTCTCCTCCGCCGTTGCCAATTCGCGGACCCTGCCCTGCAGTTTTGTGGCCGGAATCTCCCTGCCTTTAAGCGCCGCTTCCTGCTGTTCCCTGGTTGCCAGCCCTTCCATACCCTTGACCGGTCTGGCCGACATCTCTTTCCTTGTTCCCAAACGACCGGCGCATCCGGCCGCAAAAAAGAACAGCGCTATTATGCTCATCCCCAGAACAATTTTTTTTGCCATTCATTCCTCCATCTTAATTTGCCTGTGCTTGGATTCCCGCTTGATGCGCGCGGGAATGACATCTATTTCCAGTCCGGCGTACTGTAGCCGCCGTCTGACGTAATATTAAACAACTCTCCGGTAAAAATGTCAAGTATCGTCAGGTTGCTTTCATAATTGCGGGTACGGGTAAAAACCAGGTGTCTGCTGTCCGGAGCAAAGACCGGGTCCTCTTTATGGTTGGGTCCTGCTTCCAGCACAAAATCCTGCCCGGTCTCCAGGAATATAATTCTGATTTCAAACTGTCCGCCAATCCGGCTGGTATAGACCAGGAATCTTCCGTCCGGCGAGATGGACGGCGAGGTATTGTACGACCCTTCAAAAGTAAGACGTTTCTGCTGGCCGGTAGCCAGATTCAGGCGATAAACTTGGGGACCGCCGGTGCGGTCGGAAACAAAAGCCAGGCTCTGCCCGTCCGGAAAGAAGACCGGAGAAGTATCGGCCCTTTCGTCTCTGGTAAGCCGGGTAAGCTCGCCGTTTTTCAGGTCAAAAAGATAAATCTCCGGGTTTCCGTCCTTGCTTAAAGAAAGCGCGAGTCGGTCGCCCGTCGGGCTGAAACTGGCGGCGCTGTTTAAACCCGGGTACGACGCCACCTTTTTCCGTTTACCGGAAGATATCTCCTGCCGGTATACCGCCGGCCAGTAATTGACGTAAGAGGTGTAACTGACCGACCTTCCGTCCGGAGCGAAGCGCGGGTAGCGGTTAAGCGATTTGTCCCGGGTCAGCGGGAAGACCCGGCCCCCGTCGTAATCCATTAAAATAAGCTCTCTCGCCTTACCAATTTTCCGGGAGGCGACAATCCGGGTGAGGGCAATGGACGACTGGCGGGTCAGCAACCGGATGACTTCGTCGGAAACCTTGTGGGCAAGGGTTCGTTCGTCGGAAGAGACCGCTTTGATGACGGTCAGTTCTTTTCCGGACGAAAATACGTTCACCTGAACTGCGTTCGGTGATACTTTTTCCGCAATAACGTAAATTCCCAGCCAGACTTTCGCGGCTTCTCTTTCTAAAATCTGCGGTTCAAAATAACCGCTCATCCTCAAATCGCTAAAAAAAACCGTGCTGAATTCCGGCATATCTTTCGGCAAAACCATGCCTATCGGAA
>CAZBFL010000030.1:0-4112 GCA_964491175.1 uncultured bacterium | reverse complement strand
AAAAAAACCGTGCTGAATTCCGGCATATCTTTCGGCAAAACCATGCCTATCGGAACCTTGGGCGCGCCTTCCTTGACAACCTCGATATTTACCTGGCCTGCGGCCGGCAACGCAATCGTCAGCAAAATTACGACCAGGAAAATCCGCCGGAAAGATTTACTCATTTTTTTTCAGGGGTTGTTTAGGAGTTGTCAAACGCAGGCCCAGTTCTTTTAACTGCCCGCCCGTAACCTCGGCCGGCGCGCTGGTTAAAAAACAGGCGCCTTTCTGGGTCTTGGGGAATGCGATGACCTCGCGGATCGATTCCAGACCAAGCAAAGTGGCGATGAGGCGGTCAAAACCGATCGCCAGGCCGCCGTGCGGCGGCGCCCCGTATTCCAGGGCCTTCAGGAAAAAGCCAAACTGTTCCTGAAAAATCTGCTCCGGTATATTAAGAACTGAAAAGATTTTTTTCTGCAGTTCCGGGTTGTGGATACGGATACTGCCTCCGCCGATTTCCGTGCCGTTCAGAACAAGGTCGTAAGCAAGCCCCCGCACTTTCAAGGGCTCGGAATCCAGCAGTAAAATATCTTCCGGCCGGGGCGCGGTAAACGGATGGTGCATCGAAACCAGGCGCTTTTCCTCTTCGCTGTATGTCAGGAGGGGAAAATCAATAACCCACAAAAAATTCAGGCTCTTTTCGGAAATCAGGTTGAACTCTTTCGCCAACTGAAGCCGGAATATTCCCAGGATTGTACTTGCCTTGACCGGCTCGTCCGCCACCAGGAAAATTACACCCTGCTTAATGTTATTCCGCTCCGCCAACAAACTTAAAGTTTCCGGAGTGATAAACTTGACTATCGGAGAAGTAAACTCCGCGCCGCTGACCTTAATCCAGGCCAGGCCTTTGGCGCCTAATTCCAGGGCCTTTTCCTGGTAAACCTTTAACTGGGTATTGGAAGGTTCAATCTGCGGCGCCGCCAACGAACGCACCCTTTTCCCTTCGGCGGCCGCCTTGCGGAAAATTTCAAAAGAAGACCCGGCGAAGAGGTCGGTTACATCTTCAATTTTTGAATCTATCCTCAAATCCGGCTTGTCGGAACCGTAAGCCGCAATCGCTTCCTGGTAGGTAATCCTGGGGAAAGGCTTGCCGCCGAGCGGTTTGCCCAAAACGGCGAGATAGACTTGGCTTACCAGTTCTTCCACCAGCGCCTGGATGTCCTCCGGTTCTACAAAAGAAGCTTCCAGGTCAATCTGGGTATGTTCCGGCTGCCGGTCCGCCCGCAGGTCTTCATCGCGCAAACAGCGGGCTAACTGGAAATAGCGGTCCAGACCGGCCACCATCAAAATTTGTTTGGAAAGTTGCGGACTCTGGGGCAGAGCGTAGAACTTACCGGGTTCCAACCGGCTGGGAACCAGAAAATCACGCGCGCCTTCCGGCGTGCTCCTGGTCAAAAGCGGGGTCTCAATCTCCACAAATCCCTGTTCGGACAGAAAGTTCCGGGCCGCAACCGCCGCCTTATGCCGCAGGATTAAATTTCGCTGCATTCCGGCCCGGCGGAGGTCCAGATAGCGATAAGAAAGCCGGACCGATTCCGAAACCGAGCTCTCGTCGCCAATTTCAAAAGGCAGTGAGGGACAGCGGTTCAGCACCGCTATCTCTGAGACGGCAATCTCAATTTCACCGGTGGCGATGCGGTTGTTTTCCGTTCCCGAAGGACGATGAACAACCTTTCCTTTGACTTGAATTACGTCTTCGCTGTGGAGCGAGGAAGCCTGCTGAAAAGAATCCCGGGAAAGCGATTCCGGATTAAAGACCACCTGGGTCACCCCATACCGGTCCCGCAGGTCGACAAAGATAATGCCGCCGTGGTCCCGGCGGGAAGCAACCCAGCCGGCCAGAATTATTTCTCTGCCTAAATTATTAATGGCCAACTCTCCGCAAGTCACCGTTCTCAGCATTTTTTCAGCCTTTTAATCAAATCGTTTTCTTTCATTGATTCCTGCGTCCCTTTTTCAAGGTCGCGTAAAACTACTTCGCCTCTTTCCATCTCATCCGGGCCGATAATCAAAGCGATTTCGCAATTATCCTTGTCCGCCAGCCGCAGTTGAGCCTTAAGACTCTTTTCCTCCGCGGAAAGCGTGACCGGAACGGTCAGGGATTTCCGCAGGGAAATCATCAGGTCAAACGACTTTTCTAAAGAAACGGCGTCCAGGTATATCAAGCGGATTCCCTTCCTTTGTCCGGAAAGAGGCGGCATCAGGCCAAGAATACGTTCCAGGCCGATCGCAAAACCCAGGGCCGCGGTCTGCGGTCCGCCCAGGTCAGCAACCAGATTGTCGTAGCGTCCGCCGGCCGCAACGGCGTTCTCGCCGTTATCCGGCGTTACCTCCCAGACGGTCCGCGTATAATAATCAAGACCGCGTACCAGATTTTCCGCAACCCGGTAACGGGCACCGCTTCCGTCCAGGTATTTTAAAACCGTTTTAAAATGATGGCGGCAATCAGGACATAAAGAATTACCGATAGCCGGTGCCTCTTTCAAAATATCCCGGCAGGCAGACACCTTGCAATCCAGGGTACGGAGCGGATTGTTTTGAAGACGGTTCCGGCAGTCTCCGCAAAGCCCCTCTTTTCCGTTCTCTAAAAATCCCGCCAGGATCTTTCCGTAATTCTCCTGACAGGCACGGCAGCCGAGTGAATTTATCTGAATCGTAAACGGTCCGATTCCGGCCGCATCTATGATTTCGCCGAGCATGACGATTACTTCCGCATCGGTGCAGGCCTGGCCGGAAGCAAAAACTTCTACGCCCAACTGTAAAAATTGGCGGTACCTCTCTTTTTGCGGCCGGTCATAGCGGAACATCGGTCCGAAATAATAAAACCGCGCCGCTGGGTTAGAATAGGGAAAGTTATGCTCCAGGTAGGCGCGTACGACGGAAACGGTCCCTTCCGGCCGCAAAGCCAGAAGCCGGTTTTTACGGTCGCGAAAGGTGTACATCTCCTTGCTGACAATATCGCTTTCTTCCCCGATTGACCGGTCAAAGAGCCGCGCCTCTTCAAAGATAGGGGTTTCCAGTTCGCGAAAACCGGCTCTTTCCAAAATTACAATCGCCCGGTTGAGAAAAAACCGCAGCCGTTCCGCCTCGGCCGGCAGAAGGTCATAAGTGCCGCGCAGCGCTTGATACATATTATAGTATTATACGTTGTAGCGACTGGAGGCGTCAAACAAAAAAAAGGGGACAGGCGACTTTTTTTCCTCTAACAATAACCTTTAACGAAAAAGTACCCTGTCCCTTTTTTACTAATAAACCTGACTCTCCAACTCCCTGATCCAGGCAGTTACTTCCTTGCTCACATCCCGCACCAGTTCCCGCAGGGAAAGGACCGCCAGCGTTTCAAACTCCTGCTCCAGCAGCAGCGAGAGCGTCTTCTCGCAGTCGTCGGACGCTTCTTTCGCTTCCCGGCAGAGACGGATATTTTCGCCCATAAACTCCCGGTCGTACCCCAGGCAATGTCCGCTGGCAATCTTGGCGGCAATCAGGTTTGCCTTGCGGTGCAGACGGTCGATCTCCGGCTTGCCCTGTTTGGCTTCGTAAATCTTCAGCGTAAATTCGTTGACCGCCCGGCCTAACTCAATCGCCGATTGGTAAACCGGGATATTCCTGGCGCCGCGCAATCCTTCCGTATCGTCTGAATATTTCATAGAAACCGGCGGCCCTGTACTCCAAAGGCGTATTCGCCTCAGGAGAAAGAGGGTCGCGCTACGAAAATTTTGCGGAAAAATAATCCGTTAAAATTTTCCGGTGGTCAAAAACGATATTATCCGGCAGTTCTCTTTCACCAAAAATCCCGACTTCAACCGCATCGTCATCCGCTTCCGGCCGGCCGTTGGCTTTGGCCGTAAAAACCGTGGAAATAGTGTGAAAACGAGGGTCCCGGTCCGGTGCGCTGTAGGTATGGAATTGGCGCAGATTGCTGACTTCCAAACCGGTCTCTTCTTTTGCCTCGCGCGCGGCGGCTTCTTCCAGACTTTCCCCCCAATCAACGAATCCGCCCGGAATCGCCCAGCCGTGCGGCGGGTTCTTCCGTTTAATTAAAATCACCCGGCCATCGCCGGTTTCAATAATAG
>CAZBFL010000029.1:0-10509 GCA_964491175.1 uncultured bacterium | reverse complement strand
GGAAAGTTTTGTGGCCATCGGTTTTTCGCAGACGACGTTCTTATCGGCTTTCAGGGCTTGGATGGTGTCGGGGGCGTGCCGGGTAGAGGGCGTGGCAATTACCACAAGTTCCGTTTCCTTGTCTTCCAGCATAGAGTCAAGGTCCGGGTAACTGCGGCACCCGAACCTTTTTTCCGCTTCTTTCCGCCGGGCGCCGTCCGGGTCGCAGACGGCAACAATTTGATATTTGTCCGGCAGTTGGCTTAAGAATTTGGCGTGGATATCCCAGCCGCTCCTGCCCAGGCCGGCGATCCCCACTTTCACTTTTTCCATCATCGTCTCCTCTGTGGCGAGAAAATTTACGTTAAATACCCGGGTAATCCGTATATTTCTGCTGTGGTTTTTTTGTTAATGTTAGCATACCGGAAGCGTTTTCGGCAAGAATTAAATTTTACTCAACCAGACGTGTATATGGACATCACCGGCCTGATTTCAAATAATGGTTTCACCGTTCTTATTTTTCTGCGTATCCGATTTTCTTCCAGATTTTGCGCGCGTAATTCAGGGCAAACGCCGAAGGTTTTTTATTTCCCTCAACGCTTGACCGGGGTTGGTTCGGTTTTTTTCGCTTCGGGTCCGGCGACCAGTCGTCTTTTGCGTACTGTTTCCGTACAGATTCTTGGCGTAAATCCGGCACGTTTATTGTAGCCCCGTCCGCCAGGGCGGAACGATAGGCCTGGATGCCGACGATTGACATGGCCACGCCGCGGTAGACATTCAGGTACGGTTGTTCTTTTTTCCGGATGGCGTCGGCAAAATAAAACATGGTAAAGAAATCTCCGCCGCCGTGGCCGGCTTTCACGGCCAAATCGTGCCTGACGGGAAAATCCGGCGTATAGGTCATACATTCCGGATATTTTCTTTTTTCGTGCCACTGTTGTCTGACCAACGTTACTTGACCGTTCCTGCCTTCCATGTATCCTTTTGCCGAGTGAATCCGTGTGCAGACAGCATGCCCGCGCAAACCGACGTGCAATAACTTGACTACCGCGTGATTATCCATACGTACGGCAATCATTGATGCGGCGTCATTACGTTTTACCGTTCTCTGTGCAACAGGATCATCCGGAGCGTGCCGTATGACAAATCCATTCACCTTGACCGGCCAGGTGTCCGTGATGAACATAATCGGCGCTATAGTGTGCGTGCAATAGTAGGTGGCCGGAATCCAGTTGCGCCAGTGATTGATTTCAGGCGATATTCCATTGTAATCATCGGCGCTCATGGGATGGACGTATTCACATTCGCCGTACATAAACGTGCCGAATTCGCCTGACTGAAAAAGGCGCCGCATCTCCTGATTATGCCGCATATAAGGATAGTTTTCCGCGAACATGTAAGTTCTGCCGGTTTTTTCCACGGTGCGGATAAGTTCCACTCCCTCGGCCAACGTATGGCAGGCGGCGGTTTCGCTCATCACGTGCAGTCCCGCCTTAAGCGCTTTAATCGCAAACGGCGCGTGCTCATGAAAATAGTTAGCCAGCATCACCGCATCCATGTCGTGTTCTAAAAACTTAGCGTAATCGGTGTAGGTGGTCACTTGCCGCTCTTTGCCGAATTTTTCCAGTTTCTTCTTCCAGGTATCACACACAGCCACCAGTTTAAACCCGGCGGCCCCTGCGGCATCACCGGTGAAAGAACTGCCGCGGCCCAGCCCCACCACACCGATACGGATAGCCCGTTTCTTTTTCTGTAATTCCATTGATTTTTGTTAACTTTAGTCCCGCGACCACATTTTCACTTTTTTAAGCAACTCCTCCGCATCCGATTGCGTTTTACAATGAGTGGAAATAAACAGCCCTTTAGCCGAAAGGTTGGATAGCGCCGTTTCTACTTCTTCCGGAGCGAGAGAGATATGGATGTTCCTTTTCTTTTTTTGAATATATCTCAAGGTATTCAGATAGCGGAGCGGACTCGGTTTTCCGGCGCCGGGCAAGACCTGGATGGCTTGCAAACGAGGTAACTCGCAGAGGGCGGGGATGTGCCGGAAGGCTTCAATACCATCCACGTGGTAGACCGCATGGTCTAAAAATTTTAACTGTTTTTCAATGGCCGGAAGAAATATTTTTTGAAACATCGTTGGTGAAATCATATATGAAAAATCGTTTTGAACCGCATAAAATTTACCCGGCGACCAGAGTTGAAACCAGCAGGTAGAGCCCTCTGCCGCCGCCCGGATGATGGCGTGAAATTCCCGGTAAACTTCAATCCACATATCCATCAGGTACAGTTCGGTTTCCCTGACTCTTTCCGGACAGTCGTAAAGGTCCGTCAGCAGCGCCTTTGTTCCCCGCAGGGCTGCCAGGGTGTCGCCGCATCCGCCGAAAGCGCCGATGCTCGGTATCGCTTTTCCCTTTGCTTCCCGGGCGGCTGTTTCCAGCAGTTTGAGCGTGAACTTCCACCAGGAACCTTTTTTATTGACCGCTAAGTGTTGAAAATTCCAATCTTTTTCGGTTAAAATCGGCTCCCACCATCCCGTGTCCCGGGTTAAAGTTACCGGACAGCCCAGGAACGCCGGAATGCTGGTATGACCCGGATAACCGCCCGACCAGACCGGAAAGGCCTCCCCGCCGTAAAAAGAGTTGCGAAAGTTGTTTTCGTTTAATTCTTTTATCAAAGTCAAGTCGGTCCATCGTTCTGTCGGGTCTTTTGGCAACTCGATGGTTTTCCCTTTTTTCAGATTACCCCGGGGAGCATATACAGCTAACGCGCATCGGTCCAGCGCCTCCCCGGCCCACCAGGTGAGGTATCTTTTTTTTGTTTCTTCCCAATCCGGTTTATAATCTAAATCCATCTGACATCTTTTGTTTGACCATCAAAAAGAGACATTTTAGCCAAACATGCGGATGTTGCGGTTATAATGCCCGTCCGTTCATTTTAAATCCAGGCGCCTTTATTTTCGGAAGACCGCACTTTTTCCAGAAGGCGCGCATTGTAGATTCCGTCGTATAAGGAAGGACTGGCCTGGCGGTTGTCCCGGATACATTCCAGGAAATTTTCCAGGCAGTGGATATGGCCGGCTAGCCAGCCGCCGCTGAACTTTGGGCCGGGGAACGGAACGGCCGGTTTCGGGTAGCGGTTGACCGTCACCAGTTTTTTAAAGCCGGCGCTGCCGCCCAGGGGTTCGTCCGGGTCGGACTGGTCGTAGAATTCCAGGAAATTGGGTTCCATCGAATTGAAGCGCAGGGCGCCCCGGGTTCCGTAAATCTCAAACCTCACTTCATCCTGAATCCCGGTCGCCACTTTTGATGCTTCGATTACACCCAGGCTTCCGTCTTTCATCCGGGCGTTGATAATCACCAGATCCTCCGAAGTCACCTTTTTTATCGCCCCGTCTTTACCCGGTCTTTCCGGATAAAGAACCCGGCTGACCCCGGAAATCCGGTCAAACTCACCGACTAAAAAATAAGCCAGGTCACTTGCGTGGCTGCCCAGGTCGGCCAATACGCCGCCGCCCATTTCCGCTTCCTGCTTCCAGCCCATCGGTTTTTTGGGGTCAACGCTTCCGGAGTGGTAATAGGCGACGCGGAAAGATATTATTTTTCCCAGGGAACCTTCTTTAATCAGGTTTTTCGCTTTGAGGGTGGCCGGATAGAAGCGCAGGTGAAATGTCATCTGGTGGATTCCGGAATAGTTCCGGAGGGCGGTTTCAATCGCTTTCGCTTCGGAACCGCCGCCGACAAGCGGTTTATCGCAGTAGATGTGTTTGCCGGCGGCCAGGGCGGCCAGAACCTGTTCCCGGTGGAAAATATTGGGCGAGCAGATATGGATAATATCAATCTTCGGATGGTTTATCAATTTCCGGAAATCGTTGGTGGCAAATTCAAAACCAAAAACGGATTTGGCCTGTCGGGCCGTTTTCCGGTGCGCCGTACAGACGCCGAATAGTTTTGCCTTCAGCGGCAGCGGCCGATAATAGAATTTAAGATTTTCATACCCGCAGGCGTGTACGCTGCCGATAAAACCGAAACCGATTATGCCCACATTGTAGGTTTTTTCCATCTCTTCGGAATAAATATTATTTTGCCCGGTATTCTTTCAAAAATCGGGACAGGTTTTTGATTATCGCCCGGCAGCACTTTTCGCCGGTCTCGATGCTGGCGACGGTTGGGTCGCCGTAGATGCCGCTCTTGCTCTGCTGGATTCCCCAGGTTGACCAGAAAACACCTTTTCCACCGATAAAATTGTCCCCGGGAATAAATTCCGAATGGTAGCGCATGACATCCTTTTTAGTTGCTTCCGCCATATTGACCGGCCGGCCGAAATAGAGCATCAGGGAGGTTTCCCATTCCCCGCCGTGTATGGCGCCGCCTGTTTCCGACTTCCTGATTTCGGCAAAAACATCTTTGGAGAGAGCGGCCGGCGATACGACGGCCGGATAAATACCGAAAGCGTCGCTTGCCTTGCGTACCGCGACGTTGAGGATACCGGAGTGGTGGCCGTGGCAGTCAAGCAGGACGATTTTCTTAAAGCCCATTTCGGCCAGGGAAGTCAGCAGGTCGTAAATCAAGTCTATCAGGACCTCCGGCCGGATGCGGATGGTTCCGGGCCAGCGGGTCATCTCTTTTGCGGAATAACCGGTCCAAACCGTGGGCGTGACCAGAAGCGGCAGTTCATCCTTGACTTTTTCCGCGGTCCGCCCGGCGATTTCGGATGCGATTACCGCATCGGTCGAAACCGGCAGGTGCCGGCCGTGTTCCTCCACGGTGCCGACCGGAATTAAGATAACCGCATTTTTTTCAATCTTTTCCTGCAGTTGGGGCCAGTTTAAATCACCGAAATAGATAGACATTTTTAAAGTCTCCCTATTTTCTTGTCTTCAAATATGCTGTCTCCGGGTTCGCAGGGCCTGGAGACTTCAATAATCAGCGCCGGATTTTCAATGGCGGTAAAGGTATGGTCCACCCCTTGCGCCATCGCCCAGCAATCACCCTCGGCCATTTCAAATCTTTTCCCGTTGGCCTCCATCGAGACCCGGCCTTTAAGGATGAAGAACGTTTCGTGTTTCTTCCGGTGGTGGTGTTTGGGGCAGGTTTGGCCGGGGAAGAGGAAAAGGAACTTCCCGCAGTAACCTTCGGATATTTCGTTGGCCATCCAGAATTCCACTTCGCCTGTCCGGTAAAAATCCCCCAGGCCGAAATCAAAGGCAAGTTCAACCTTTTTCGGCATCTTCAAGCCCCAGCCGGAAATGATCCTTCCGGCTTCAGTAATGATTTTTTTCCTGCCGGGCGCCTCTTTGTATTCAGCCTGTTTTGTTTTCAACTATCCTCCGCATCCCGCTCCTTAAATTAACCGAAACTAAACGAAACTAATATTGACAAAAATATTAACATATAATAAAATAATTGTCAAAACTAAAACCTTCTATGGGTATAAAAGCGATTAAACGAAAAGAATTCATTCAGACGGCGGTGACCAGCCGCGGCCGGATATCGGTGCCGGAATTGGTGAAGAAGTTTGGCGTGTCCGAGGTTACCGTCCGGCGCTATCTGGAAGAATTGGAAAAAGAAGGTGTCCTTACCCGTACTTACGGCGGGGCCGTAAAGACTGCAACCGAAATTTCTCCGGAGTTCCTGTTTACCGAAAAATCCCGGCGTAACCTGACCGAAAAGAAAGTTATCGCCCGGGCAGCCGTTAATTTTATTCAGGAAGGCGAAACGATATTTTTAGATTCCGGGACTACTCCCCTGGAAGTCAGCCGTATCCTGAAAGAGCGCCGGCTCCATCTTACCGTGGCCACCACCTCTCTGCCGGTTGCTTCGGAATTATCGCCGGCGGAAGGAATCAAGGTGTTGCTGCTGGGCGGTTTCCTGAGGCGGGAATTATTTGATTTCTTCGGACCTTTTTCCCAGGAAGAACTGGGCCGGCTTACTTTCAACCAGGCCTTTCTGGGCGTGGATGGAATTTCCGGCCGGGAAGGCCTCACCACGACCGACACCGTGACCGCCCGGATGGAAGAAGCGGTTATGGAGAGAAGCCGGAAGATCAATATCCTGGCAGACCATTCCAAGATTGGGCATATTGCCCTCATACCCTACGGCAACATTCAGGGTATTGCCAAAACAAAAAGACTGATAACCGATTCCGGCGCCGCAGCGGAAGAACTGCGTAGTTTTAAAAAGATGGGGTTAAAAGTGATTGTGGCCAAAGTCTGATCTTAACTATGGTTCTGGTCATAGACAGCGGAACGACAAACACCAAGGCGTTTCTTTTTGATGCGGCCGGCAAACCCGTTTGCCGTTCTTTTTGTTCCACAAAAACCACCTATTCGGGGCCGGGACGTGTAGAGCAAAACGCCGGGGAATGGTGGTCTGCCGTCGTCAGCGCAGTCAAAAAACTGGAGCGTAAACGAGGCGCAAAAATAGACGCCATTGTTACCAGCACCCAGGGCGGAACTTTCGTTCCCCTGGATAAAGAACTGGAACCGCTCCGGTCCGGCATCACCTGGCTTGATGACCGCGCCGCAATAGAGGCCGGAAAACTGAAACGACGGTACGGAAAAACGTTTTACCTTAAGACGGGTCACGTGCTCCGGGGCTGGTCGCCTCTGGCGGTCATCGCCTGGTTAAAAAAGAACGAGCCGGAAATTCACCGGAAGACAGACCGGATATCGTTTGTGGCCGATTATCTTAATTACAAAATGACCGGACGGTTTTTTATTGACCAGACCGCAGCCGGCATGACTTCGTTTTTTAACGTCAACTCCGGCGTCTGGGATGCAGACCTTCTGAATATTTCCGGAATAAAAAGTAATTTTTTGCCTGAAATTACACCGGCCGGCAAACCCGGCGGCAGGTTAAAGAGAGAGGCGGCAAAACTTTTGGGGCTTCCGGAAGGCATCCCGGTTATTTCCGGCGGCCACGACCAGTACTGCGCTTCGCTGGGCGCCGGCGCAACAAACCCCGGGGATTGTTTACTTTCCTGCGGCTGCAGACATTTTCTGTCAATTCTGCGGCTGCCGGAGGCGACCGCGTTCTGGTTACAACCTGTTTTAGCGAAGGCAGAGGTTCTATAAAAAATCTTAGTTTAGCCGTCGGGGCCGAAGATATTTATTATGCGGCGCTTAAAGATTTGGCACGTCAGGTTTCCGCTTGTCTTAATCAGATAAAAAATGAGGTTGAAATAAAACGCCTCTTCCTGATTGGTGGAGGGGTAAAAGAACCGCTTCTACTGCCGATTCTTAAAAAAACCACTGGCCTGAAAATCATAGCGCCGGATATAAACGAGGCGGCCGCCAGAGGCGCAGCGCTCCTGGCAATCAGACAGTTGGAGACAAGATGAATAAATGGGCAGAAGTTGATCTGAAGAAAGTTCCGGAAATTAAGGTAGTACCGCCCGGACCGAAGTCACAAGAATACCACAAACGGGCCGGCAGATATATGAAGGGTTATTCCAGCCAGGTACGGTTGTTCCCGGTGGTTTTTGAAAAGGGCCGCGGCGTAACCTTGACCGACGTCGACGGCAACACCTACCTCGATTTTTCTTCCGGCATCTACGTTACCAGCCTGGGCCACTGTCATCCCAGGGTCAGCGAAGCGGTGGCGAAATACGCTAAAACCCTGATGAATTGCCATGACTTTACCACGCCCATCAAGATGAAACTTCTGGAGAAGATGGCGCAGATTCTGCCGGCCGGACTTTCCGGTATCCAGTTTTATGACAGCGGTACCACCGCGGTGGAGGCCGGACTGCGGTCAATGAGGGCGGCCACCGGAAAGTTTGAATTTATCTCTTTTCACCGGGATTTTCACGGCAAGACGATGGGCGCGGTGAGCCTGGCCGGAGTCGACAAGACGCAAGGAATGAGGGCACCCGGTTTCTTTCTGGTACCCAGGGGATACTGTTACCGGTGCGCTTTCAAGATGTCCTATCCGGAATGCAACCTCCACTGCGTTGATTACATCGAAACGGTCATCAAGAACGAGACGAGCGGCCAGGTAGCCGGTATAGTTCTGGAGCCGATTCAGGGCTGGGCCGGTTCCGTCGTCCCGCCGGACGGCTGGATTCAGGGAATTCGGAAACTCTGCGATAAATACGGCTTACTCCTGATGGCCGACGAGGTCTTGACCTGCATGGCCCGGACCGGGAAGATGTTTGCCATGGAACACTGGAATACGGCGCCTGACGTCATAACTTTGGGTAAATCCTTCGGCAACGGTTTTCCGGTGACCGCGATGTGTGTTTCCGAAAAGTACAAGGAGAGTCTGGAAAAGATATCCGCCTCCACCAGTTACGGCGGAAACCCGATGGCCTGCGCGGCCGCCCTGGCTTCAATCGAAGTTATTGAAGAAGAAAATCTTTGCCGGCATTCGGCCGAATTGGGAGAATATATTCTGGGTTTGCTGAAAAAGATGAAAGAAAGCCATCCGATTATCGGCGAGGTCCGGGGCAAGGGCTGTCTTCTGGGCATCGAACTGGTTAAAGACCGGAAAACCAAAGAACCGTTCGTGGAGGCCGGCCGGACGGTGTATCAGGAGGCGTTCAAGCGGGGACTGGCCTGGGTGCCGGCCGACCATATCCTGCGTCTTTCGCCGCCCATCATTATGGATAAAGAGACCGCGGCCAGAGGAATTGAGATTATCGAAGAGGCGATTGATATTACCGAACGCAAGTTGTGCGCAACGTAAGGGTTGGTTATCAACCCCCGGTATTATTTTATAACTGTTTGCAGGCCTCTGCCAGTTTCCGGTAGAAGGCCGGTGTGTCTTCGATGACTTTCGGGCATTCTGGCAGCGAATCCAGCACCTCCGGATAGTCGTTTAACAACCGCGGGTCAAAGATGACTACCGCGCCCCGGTCAGATTTGTTCCGGATAAGCCGGCCGAACGACTGGCGCAGGCCGATAATCGCCAGCGGCAGGATATAATCCTGAAAGGGCCGGCCGCCTTTTTTGAGGACCGCTTTCTGCCGCGCTTCCACCAGGGGGTCGGAGCGGCTCGGGAAAGGCATCTTCTCAATCAGCACCGCTTTTAATCCGGAAATATCCACGCCTTCCTGAAAACTTTTAGAACCAAGCAGCAGCATATTACCGCTTGCCCCTTTCAGCGTTTCCACCAGGAAATTACGGTAACCGTCTATGTTCTGGCACAGCACCGCCACCCCGTTCTTTTCCAGGTCTTCCTTTATCTTTCCGTAAACTTCTTCCATCCGGGAACGCGCCGAAAAGAGCGCCAGTTCTTTTCCTCCCAGGGCCAGGGCTGTTTTTTTTATGCCTTCAGCCAGCGCGGAAACGAAAATTCCCGGGTGGTCGTTGTAGTCGTAGCGCTGGAAGTTTCCGGGAATGGCCAGGATGGACTGACTGGAAAAATCAAAGGGCGAATCTATCCGGGCGGTTTTGAGCGACGGCATCCCGGCCAGGCCCAGCCGGTTCAGGAAGAAGTCGAACTTTCCGGAAACGGTCAACGTGGCCGAGGCGCAGACCAGGGTTTTCAATCCGGTGAAGAGGCGTTCGCGCAAAAAAACGTCAACCTCCACCGGCATTGCCCGGGCCAGCCACTCTTCGGTTTTGCGGAATTGAGCGTTTTGAAAAGTATCTTTCCGGCGGGCGAAGGCAACATAGTTCTCCTGCGGAGTGAAGACAAAAGCCAGGTCTTCCCTGAGGCTTTTGAATTCCAACTGAAGCGCGGCCAGCGCCGCTTTCCGTTCGGTTGATTCGTCTGTCAAGCCGCCGCTTTGGTTTGCGCCCAACTTTCTGAACTGCGTCTCCAGTTCCTGCCAGGATACCTGGAAATTTTGCCGGGTGAGTTCAACCTCCGGCCAGCGGTTGTCTCTCTTTAAGTCGTTGATATTTATCGTTCCGTATTCCGGCAGCAGCCGGGCCATCCCTTCGGAAAACTGCTGCCAGAGTTTTCTGACTTCCGGCATTATTTTTTTGATTTCAGCGGCGGTCCGGCTGCGGCTTTTCTCGCCTGCCAGGAAAGCGCCGAGCGAAGAAAGGATTCCGGCCGGTTGTTCGCCTTCCACGTTCCGGCTGTAACTTTCCGAAGCGGCGTCCTCGATATTCTGGGCTTCGTCCAGGATAAGGTGCTTAAATTCCGGAAACCAGGCCGGCGGCGAAAGGGTCAGGGCGTGGTTGGAGATGATAAGGTCGGAATTTTCCGCGGCTGTACGCGCTTTTTGGTAAAAACAAGTTCGGTAAAAAGGACAGGCACGGTTGAGGCAGGTTTTGGCGCTTACCTTCATTTCATCCAGCCAGTTTTTCAATTCGGGGAACCGCTGCTGCATGAAAGAGGCGGTCTCTTCCAGGATGCCTTCCCGGCTCTTGTGGTTGAATGAGACCAGGTAGGCGAGCGCTGTTTCGTCCTTGGGGAAGAGGCCCGGGTTCTTTTTGCGGATATTCTGGAACCGCAGCCGGCAGAAGTAGTTCTCCTTTCCCAGCATCCGGTTGGCGCGCCATTTTATACCGGGCAGGTTCTCTTTCAGGAACGGAAGTTCTTTTTCCCAGATTTGGGTCTGGAGATTTTTGGTGTT
>CAZBFL010000028.1:387-10549 GCA_964491175.1 uncultured bacterium | reverse complement strand
GCAGGATACCGGATTACTCGGGCTGGTCCGGCAGAAATTGGCCATACCGGGCAATGAACCCGTAGATATTTCTGGAAATCGTTTGACCGCACTCCGGCAACAGCTTCAACCGCAATTAAAACCGGTGCTGCGAACAAGAGATTTTGCGGAATTTAATTTGGAACGGGCTTTCCAAACGGTGTCTGAAATGGCCGCAAAGATGCTTTAACGATTAAACGGTTTTGGGGACATTCGGAGATGCCGGTTGAGGACGCCCGGATTTTACGCCGCAGGGAAAAACGTTATAAAATATCTCTGCGGCGCAAACTTTTGGCCGCATCCGGGCCTATAGCTCAGCGGTAGAGCAGCGGACTCATAATCCGTTGGTCGCAGGTTCGATCCCTGCTGGGCCCACTTCGTATCTTACCTGAACAGCGGAATCGAAGAGAGCGAAGTCAGGAGCTGCGACGAATAGGTAGCAACGATAGCTAATGGCCGACCCGAGCGGAATTTACTTAGTGACGACCAAGTGGAGCCGATGTGTCTTGCCAATCTGGTCAGTTTCGATCGAAGAAACTCCAGCTTTCTTCGCAAAAACCCGCCAGCGTGCAACAGAATCTCCAACCTTTTCAATCATACCCTTCGCATTCCTGATGCCGAACTGATGCGCGACGGCCAGCAAATCGGACAGGACAAAATTATCAGCTTTCCCATTAATCCTCATTTGGTGCTGGTTCGTCCATTTCCCTCCCGGGTTATGAGACCACAGTACATCAAACGCAGGTGAAAGGCGCCAATTACCTTCACAATCCATAAGAAAGGCGATGTTCCGCGTATGGTCATCCTGATTTCGCGCCAGCACGTTAAACACCATCCGACGAAACATCTCGGCCATCGTTTCCGCTCCAAGATTCAGTTGTTGGATTATCGAAAATACCTGCTCATATCCATATTCCCGCGGCGCGTTAAAGTCGTAATGACCTAATGCACAAAAAGATTGCATGTGGATTTTTGCACCGTTTAGATCCCGGTCAAACCGCCGGGTCATGAAATGGGCACGGCCATTTTCTTCAAAAAGATGACAATCGTTCATTTCGATGCCCGCGGCAACCGCCATTTTATGGTAAGCGTATTCGATACGACCGAATCCCTGTGGCTCCTTCAGTGTTTGTTCGTTGGCTCCGTCAAATTTAAGAATCCACGGTTCAAACCCCGAAGGAACGGACACCTGTCCGCTACGCACTTCATTGGTTTTGCGGTTCCAGGCAATTACGGCTTTAGCGCGCGCTCCTCCGGCCGACGTACCAACCCGAATGATGGTTTTCAGAACTTCTGCCTTTACCCCTTTCAAATGTACGATAAGTCCGGTACGGTTGGCGAGAATTTCCCGTGCCAGTTCTGTGAGTTCCGCAACCTCGATTGGCACTGCCTTATCCAGCTGTCGCGTCAGTGCCGGTTTGAATTCCAACGCTCCCATTCCGCGGGTACCCATATAGCAAAGGCGTTCGACTGGACTAAAATCATCTACGGATCGACCCCGTTGCCGGAGCCAAAGATCAATCAATCTATTCCCGAAGCGATCCGGTAAAGAATCAGCCAGTAAACCCGGAAGTCCGTAAAAGGTTTCGCGATTCAGACCAGGAAAGGTAAACACGCCGGTCCGCAAAGGCATCATCAATGGAGCAACCTCAAGTCCGTGGCTTATGAATTCGCCCGTGTACTCGAAACTTCCTATCGTTCTTTCTTCGTTCCAGAACACGGCGCCGACTTCTATTCCCCAGAGCCACACCGTAGCCACTGATACTCTTCGTACGCGGTTCGCCATGGTTTCTACTTAGCCCCCATGATTTTACCTCCGCGTTTCCCGGAGGCACGTTGTCGCTGTTTGCTGTGAAACTTGGCGAGTTGCAACGGGCTTAAACCAGGATCAGGCAGGAATGTGTCCAACTGATCCAGCAGGGCTAAAGCCCGCAATATGCGGATAAGCCCTTCTAACGAACAACCATTGCCACTTTCCAGGTGTTGTACCACCGTACGTGCAACGCCCGCACGCCTGGACAACTCCATTTGGGTCATGTTTCGATTCAACCGTTCCCGATGTACTCGATCGCCCAACTCGGTAAGGATCGCCTTATCACTCATTCCTAATAGTTTCATAATGCTCCTATATTCATGCTTTACAACTATTATTACCTAATTATGCTTTTAATAAAAGGCATTACTAGTATACAACTAATTTGCTTTAATGTTTCTATATAAAAGCATAATAGTCAAAATATGTCAATAGCGCTCTTTCTTAAATGCATTAACAATATGTTTCCTACGCCAAAAAATGGAATGTTGGAAGGAACGCTGTAAAGAATGTTGTGCTATAATTATTATGGCTGTACAAATAATAGTTGCCCTGTTGCCGATTAAGATACCTATTTGACACGTCCCGTTTGTAGGTGTCCAAAAAGTATCCATTTAGAGGTCAGAATGGGCATGTCTGAGTAAGTCCAGGTAAAGATGAAATGGTGGTGTAAACCGTTGATACGATTACTTTTTAGTGATTTTACTGGGCTTACGGCGAGGCCGGGTTTTCCCACTCATAATCCGTTGGTCGCAGGTTCGATCCCTGCTGGGCCCACCGGTCAAAAACCTTGTCCTGCCTGCGTTTCCGCCAAACCCGGAAGGACGGATATTGTGCCGGGGAATCGCGTTGAAAAAATCAATCACCGGTCTTTAAGAAACGGCTGCAGGAATCTCTTCAATTGCGCCAAAGGTATTTCCACTTCCTGGACGCCGGCAGCATACGGGGCAACCGTATATTGTTCAAAGTAAAAGATGATTGCGCCGGGAGTTAAATTAAACATTGCAAAATTCTCTTCTTTCGGTCCCGCTCCTTCTTTTATCCACGCCTCTTTCGCATAGAAACCGAGTTTCTTTTCCAAATTTTTTACGGTTATCCGGGAAATTTCCGCCAGATACCCGGACTCTTTCCGGAAAACATCTTTTAATTCCATCTCCCTTTGTACACCGAGAGAAAAGTTCCTGGTAACGATACGCGTCATCCCGTGGGCGCCGCCGGTAAAGACGTAAACTTCAAACCGGAAACCGATTATCTCTTCTGAAAACCGGAAGGTGGAGTATGAAACTTTAAGGACGTTCTTCCAGTTATGGCTGGGCAGGTCAGTTCCGATGTTTTTCTTGAATTCTTCAATTGTTTCAGCAACCAATTTTTGGACAGACCGGTCTACGAATGCTGTTCCGGTTACCGGAAAGCAAACGTCAAGTTCATAATTATAACCGGCGGCCCTTATTTGTTTTTCCCGATATATTTTGTTTCCAAAAACCGGTGTTGGCGGACCGACTGTCAATGCTCCGCCTGAAAGATAGCGGGCGCGGGCCGGATTGTTTTTGTCCGGCACAAAATCGCGCGGCGGGCCGATAAACGGAAGCGTATCTGAAATCGTCCACCATTCCGGCATTTTAAGCGGATTATCGTTCAAATAATAGGAATAATCAGCCAGAGCGTCCGTACCCGGAGGTTGCAGCCCGCCGGCTTTAGTGTTGTTGCCATAGGTGAAGTGGTTTCCGCCCCCCAAGCAATATCCGTTACCGACAGCGAACCGGGCCAAGAAACCTCCCTCGAAAAGCTCGTTACCAACCACATTTTGGCTGTCCGCGTTCCGGTCGGTCATATTGAAACCGCACTTTTCCGCCCGGTTTCGAAAGAAGGTATTGAACGGTCCGTTGATGCCGTTATGGGAATTATCAATCCAGAGATGCTGAACGATGTTTCCTTCAAACAGGTTTGCGTAGGGATAATTACCGTGCAGCGACACGTCTCCAGCCCAAGAGGGATGGCTGTCGCTTTTGGCGTCGCGCGAGTAGTTGTAGCCGAAGACGTTCCCGTTCGCGCCTGCCTGCAGTAAAATGGCATGGCGCAAAACCCTGAATATATTGTTCTCGATTAAACATTCTCCGCTTCTGAACTGCACCTTCACCCCGTACCCTGAACCGCCGCCGTCATATTCATGGGCATCATTGATGTAACAGCCGGTGACCTCAATCTGGGTGCTGTTATCGATGGCGATATGACTGCCGAAAGCTTTGTAGCTGTACACCCCGCGGACCCAGCCCTGCGCGGCGCAAGAGAAGTGAATGGTGTACGAATTGTCCCGGGTCGCAGCATCTCCCGCAAGCAACCGCTGGAGTTTGAGGTTATCCACCCCGCTGTTCGTATTCGACTCGATGAGCCTGATTTCGGGATTGCGGACAAGCGGATACCGGTGGCGCAAGGGTCTTTCCAGAGTCAATGTATTTTCCGTCACCGCAGTTATTCTCACGACCTGACCCGCAGAATAAAACGCCCATGCATCGGTAATATTCCAGGAGGGGTCATTTCCCTGTCTGAGAAGGGCGTAGTCGCCAACGGAAAAACCGCTGCCGCCGGAAATAACGAGCGTGTCTTCATGCATCGCGGCGGGTTTGACCAGGGGTATCCAGGGTCCGGTCTCGTTGCCGTATATCTGGATGGCGTGCCCGACAAAATCAAAAAGCAGAGTGGTATCCGCCGGACTTTGCCCGCACAACACCACGCCGGAAGGAACAATGATGGGCGACCGAATAAGGTAGATTCCGGAAGGAAAGTAGATGACACCCTGCATTCCGTTAAGCGAAGCGATGGCGGCGGCGACCGCGGGCTGGTCGTTGGCAATTCCATTACCGGCGGCACCGAAACGACGCACGTCCGCAATTATACCCGGGACGATAATATCTCCGGAATGACCGGCATGTCGCCAGGCGCTGCCGAAGGTACGGTCCGGCGGAATTTCTTGCCCGAGAACCGGCCAGGCCAGTAAAAACAGCAGGAAAACGAAGCAAAACGGATAAAATCGCCTGCGGATTTGCGCTCTCACAAAAAGACCCGTTGGAATCTCTTTTATGACAACCGGTCGCGGTAATCCTGATACCCGAAAGTCCGCACAACCCGGAAACGTCGGGTCTTCGGCCGGTAAACGGCGATGGAAGGCAGCCGCACCCCGTTAAAGGTATTGTTCTTGACCATGGTGTAGTGCGCCATATCCAGAAAGACCAGTTTTGCGCCGGCCTTTAACGGCTTACGGAAAGAGTAGTCACCGATTACGTCTCCGGCCAGGCAGGTCAGCCCGGCCAGCCGGTAGGTATACGGATATTCGCCCGGGTCCCCCGCGCCCGCAATCTTCGGACGGTAAGGCATCTCCAGGACATCCGGCATATGGGCGGCCGCCGAGGTATCCAGCACCGCAATCTCCATCTCGTTGCGCACGATATCCAGAACCTGCGCCACCAGAACCCCGGTATTCAGGGCGATCGCTTCGCCCGGTTCCAGGTAAACTTCGCATCTGTAACGTTTCCGGAACGATTTCACCAGCCGGCAGAGTTTGGCAACGTCGTAATCCGGCCGGGTGATGTGGTGCCCGCCCCCGAAGTTCACCCACTCCATCCTCTTCAGGTATTTACCGAATTTGGCTTCCGTTGCCGCCAGCGTCCGCTCCAGCGCGTCGGAGTTCAATTCACAGAGGGTATGGAAGTGAAGGCCGGATATACCGTCAAGTTTTTCCGGTTGGAACTCCTTCGCGGTAACTCCCAGGCGGGAATACCGGCCGCAGGGGTCGTAAAGCGGAACCTTGACCTCGGAGTGCTGGGGGTTGATTCGGATGCCGCAACTCACCTTTTTATTGTATCTTTTAACCAGCGGCCGGAACTTTTGCCACTGGGAAAAAGAGTTGAAGGTTATATGGCTGCAATAGGATAAAAGTTCCTTAAACTCACTCTCCTGGTAGGCCGGGCTGCACAGGTGTACCTCCCGGCCGAACTCTTCACAACCCAGCCGCGCTTCGTCCAGGGAACTGACTGCGGTTCCAACCAGATATTTCCGGATGAGCGGGAAAGTACTCCAGCACGCAAAACCCTTGAGCGCCAGGAGTATCCTGGCGCCGCTCTTATCCTGCACGGACTTGAGGACTTTAAGGTTCTTTTCCAGCAGTCCCTCGTCCACGACGTAGCAGGGAGTGGGGATGTCCTTCAAGGGGATTTTCATGATATTTCCTTTACCACCCACGGCAGGCCGTGGACGTTCAGTTTCTCCATAAACGGGTCCGGGTCAAACTCCTCCACGTTAAAGACACCCTTTCCCTGCCAGGCGCCGGTCAGCATCATCATCGCGCCGATCATCGCCGGCACGCCGGTGGTGTAGGAGATGGCCTGCGCTTTTACCTCCCGGTAGCATTCGGCGTGGTCGCAGACGTTGTAGATGTAAATTTTCTTCTTCTTTCCGTCCTTTACGCCCTCAATCATGCACCCGATGTTGGTCTTGCCCTTGTAATTTTTGCCCAGGGAGGAGGGTTCCGGCAGGACCGCTTTCAGGAACTTCAGCGGCACAATCCGGTGACCCTCAAATTCCACCGGGTCGATGCGGGTCATACCCACGTTCTGAAGGACGCGCAGGTGGGTGAGGTACTCCTGGCCGAAGGTCATCCAGAACCGTATCCGTTTCAGCCCTTCAATGTTATTGACCAGCGATTCCAGTTCCTCGTGGTACATCAGGTACATCTCCCGGACGCCTATCTCCGGAAAGTCAAAACCCTTGTGTACTGAAAGCGGTTCGGTCTCCACCCACTTCCCGTTCTCCCAATACTTTCCCCGCTGGGTAATCTCCCGGATGTTGATTTCCGGGTTGAAGTTGGTGGCAAACGGATGGCCGTGTTCTCCGGCGTTGCAGTCCATAATATCCACGTATTCAATGGTGTCAAAATAATGCTTTTGGGCATAGGCGCAGAAGATATTGGTTACGCCCGGGTCAAAACCGCAGCCCAGGAGCGCCATCACGCCCTTTTTCTGAAACCGGTCCTGATATTCCCACTGCCACTTATAGCAGAATTTCGCCTCGTCCGGCGGCTCGTAATTGGCGGTGTCCAGGTAGTTAACGCCGGTCTCCAGGCACGCATCCATGATGGACAAATCCTGGTAAGGCAGAGCCACGTTAATAACCATGTCCGGTTTAAAGCGGTTGATGAGTGCAGCCACCTCTCCGCTCTTGTCCGCGTCAACCCGGGCAATCTCTATCGGTCTGCCTACCTGCTCCTTAATTTTCTCGCACTTGGCCAGGGTCCGGCTCGCCAGCAGGACTTCCGAAAAGACCGCCGGAACCTGACAGCATTTGTGGGTTACGACTCCGCCGACTCCGCCGGCTCCGATAATCAGTACTTTTCCCATTTGGTTTTCTCCTGAAAAAATTTGTCATTCCCGAATGCTTAAATCGGGAATCTACACCTTAAAGTTTTGGATTCCCGTTTACTACATACGGGAATGACAATTATTTTACCTTTTTCCCTCCCCAAACTTCAACCTGAAATCTGTCATTGCGAGCCTGTCGTAAGACAGGCGCGGCAATCTCGTTGTATAATATCCCTCAAGACATGGAAAAATTATTTCTGATTGACGGCAACGCGGTCGCCTACCGCGCGTTCTTTGCCATTAAAAACCTCTCCACTTCCTACGGCCAGCCCACCAACGCAGTCCTCGGATTCCTCAATATGCTGAACCGGATAATCCGGGAAAAATCACCGGATTATCTCGCCTGCGCTTTTGATTCCCCCGGCGAAACCTTCCGGCACCGGGTCTTTGCCGAATACAAGGTCAACCGGCCCGGAATGCCGGAAGAACTGGTAAGCCAGCTTTCCCTGATTAAGGAAGTGATTTCCGCCCATCAAATCCCCATCCTGGAGCAGGCGGGCCTGGAAGCAGACGATATCCTGAAGGACCTGGCAATAATCGGTTCCGAAAAAGGTCTTCAGGTCTATATTGTTACCGCGGACAAGGACTTGCTCCAGTTGGTCTCCGAGCAGATTAAGGTTTTCCACCCCCAGACCTACGAAATTATGGACCGGGAGAAGGTGCAGGAGAAGTTCGGCCTCCCCCCGGAAAAAATTCCGGACTTGATGGCCCTCATCGGAGACAGTATAGACAATATCCCCGGCGTCAAGGGCATCGGAGACAAGACCGCCATCCCCCTGATTCAACGGTTCGGTTCCATTGAAAACCTTTACCAGCACCTGGAAGAAGTGCCCGGCGAGGCGGTCCGCCAGAAACTGGCGGCGGGTAAGGAATCGGCTTTCTTGAGCAAACGCCTGGCCACTCTTCTTGGCGGCTCGCCTTCTTTTAACTCCATTTCTTCTGATTTTTCCGAATACCGCCTTCAGAACCCGGACAAATCGAAACTAACCGAATTATACCGCCGGCTCGAATTCCGCAAATTGCTCAAAGAGGTGGAAATTTCACCTGCCGTTGACTACCTTCTTTTTATTCCGGGCGGGTCCGTTGACTTCAACCTGCTTATTCAAAATCCGAAAGAATATCTCCCGGCCCTAACCTCCCCGGATATCCTCAAGGCCGGGGCCAACCTCAAAGATAAATTACACCAGCTCTCTTCCGTATCTGTTTCTCCGCCCTTCTTTGACTTTACAATCGCGGCCGCCCTCTGCGAAAAACAAGCCTCAGTGTCATTGCGAGGGAGCGAGAGCGACCGCGGCAATCCCGCATCCGAAATGGAAAAGACCCTCCATTTCTACCAAAACGAACTCGAAACCCTAAGCCTGACCAAGCTCTTCGAAGAAATAGAGATGCCGCTTCTGCCGGTCCTGTCAAAGATGGAGGAGGCCGGCGTATACCTGGATATTCCCTACCTGCAGGACCTGGGCCAACATTTTGACAAAGTCCTCAAAAACCTTGAATCCGAAATCTTCCGGATGTCCGGTCAGCCATTTAACCTCAATTCCCCGGCGCAACTCTCCACCGTTCTTTTTGAAAACCTGAAACTGCCGATAGTCAAAAAGACCAAGACCGGTTTCTCCACCGACAGTTCTGTCCTGGATGCCCTGGCGCCCCTGCACCCGGTAATCCCGCTGATTCTCAACTACCGCCAAATCGCCAAGTTGAACTCCACTTATGTCCGGGCGCTGCCGGAACTGGTCAGCCCGGAAGACAACCGTCTTCACACCACGTTCAACCAGCTCGGCGCGGCTACCGGTCGGCTCTCCAGCGAAAGACCGAATTTGCAGAACATCCCCCTGGCCACCCCGGAAGGCGGTTCCATCCGCCGCGCCTTCTGCCGGCAGAACCCGGGCGACATTCTCTTTTCCTTTGATTATTCCCAGATAGAATTACGCATCCTGGCGCACCTTTCCGGAGACAGCCTTCTGACCGCCGCTTTCCGGGAAGACCGGGATATCCATACCGAAACCGCCCGCATCCTCTTCAACTCTTCTTCCCCAGAACACCGCCGCATCGCCAAAGTAGTCAACTTCGGCATCATCTACGGAATGAGCGCCTTCGGCCTGGCAAAAGAACTGAATATCTCCCCAGAAGAAGCGCAGAATTTCATTACCGCCTATTTTGAAAAATACGCCGGGGTTAAGGATTTTCTTGACCGGACCATAGAATCCGCCCGGGAAAACGGATATGTCAACACCCTGATGGGCCGCAGACGCTCCATCCCGGGTATGAACAGCCGCCGCAACAACGAGCGGCTCCTGGCCGAGCGGCTGGCGGTGAACACGCCTATCCAGGGCAGCGCGGCCGATATTATCAAACTGGCCATGGTCAGGATAGACCGGGGCTTGACAAGCCAAAATTTAAGGGGTAGAATGGTATTACAGATCCACGATGAACTGCTCTTTGAAATCCCGGAAACAGAGAAAGATGTTTGGGTGCCTCTGGTTAAAGATGCGATGGAAGGCGCCGTGCCTCTTTCTGTCCCCGTAAAAGTATCCGTAAAATCCGGCCAAAACTGGCAGGATATGAACGGCACTTGACAAACCCAAAAAGT
The DNA here is from genome assembly GCA_964491175.1 of uncultured bacterium. Classification (GTDB taxonomy): domain Bacteria; phylum Ratteibacteria; class UBA8468; order MWAK01; family MWAK01; genus JAHJUB01. The sequence continues at coordinate 717 of CAZBFL010000028.1, read as the reverse complement.
TGAGGTAAAATGGTTTTTGAAATAATAAAACGAAAGGGGGTGAAACAACTATTATGAAGAACAAAAAAGGTTTTACCCTGATCGAGCTCTTGGTCGTTATTGCCATTATCGCCATTTTAGCGGCGATGCTACTCCCGGCATTAGCAAGAGCGAGAGAACAGGCGAGACGGGCAAACTGCATCAGCAACCTGAAGCAGTTAGGCCTGGCGTCGCATATGTACGCTCAGGACTACGGGGAATATTTCCCGACCGGAGATGCCGCTACTGATTTATTACGCACTCCGGCACTAGACCTCGGGGCGTTGGTTTCTCCTACGCCGTACGCATCAG
>CAZBFL010000028.1:0-377 GCA_964491175.1 uncultured bacterium | reverse complement strand
CACCAAAGATAACCTGTCCTACGCAATGGCTCTGAACCTGACCGAGCAGACCGCGCCGGATAGCTGTTATCTGGTAGACCAATCATCCAGTGCCGCTAGCAGCACTAAAGATGATAACTGGATATACGCATCGAATGCCTTGGGTACAGTTGTAAAAAACCACAGCACCGACGGCGTCAACGCGCTCTTTATTGACGGCCACGTGGAATGGGTACCGAAGTTCAGCATCCCTTCGCGCATCCCGAACGGCGCATACACCATTGCGCAGGCTGTAGGTGTGCTCCGGAACCCTGCCGATACTGGCGAGTAATCCAGAGCTCAGCGTAAGAGTTGTAAGATGTTGAGAAAGGCGGGTCCTCTCGAAAGAGAGGTTACCC
>CAZBFL010000027.1:0-10578 GCA_964491175.1 uncultured bacterium | reverse complement strand
GCCGGACGAGGAGCAGGACCGCGAAAAAAAATAGAAAAAAATGCTTTATTTTCATTTATTTTTCAGGGCGGTCAGGATTTTCCGGTAGGCATCCGGCCGAAAAAAATTAACGGTACCCAGTCCAATTGCATCGGCGCCGGCCAGAAGCATGGATACGGCGCTCGGACCGTCAAATACGCCGCCGGAACCGAGAATCGGAAGACGGGTTGCCTGCCGCGCTTTAAAAACAAGGTAGAGGGAAAGGGGAAGGATGGCCGGACCGGAAAGACCGCCGGTGACTCCACCCAGAACCGGTCTTCTTTTCCGGGTGTCAAAAACGATGGCCGGAAATGTGTTGGCGATGGTCAATCCGCTGCTGCCGGCGTCTTCGGCCGCCTTAACCAGACTTTCAATCCGAAAAAGGTCGGGCGGCAGTTTGGCCAGAATAGGCATCTTTACGGACTGACGCACCGTTTTTATCGTTGCGTACAGGTCAGCCGGTGAAACCGGATTGAACGCGCAGCCGAAAACGTTGGGACAGGAAAGGTTTAACTCCAGCCCGGCCAAGGGTGTTTCCTCCAGTTCTTTTGCCATACGCGCCAACTCTTTTCTATTTCCGGCGATGCTGGCCAGAACCGGCAGGGGCAGTTTTTTAAGGCGGGGCACTACTTCTTTAATGAATATTTCTAACCCGGGATTTTCCAGCCCGATAGAATTAACCAGCCCGGAAGGTGTTTCTGCGGTTCGGGGCGGGGGGTTTCCTTCCCGGGAAAGAACGGTTATTGTTTTACAAATGAGTCCGCCGAGCCGGGAAAGGTCTATTACCTCTTCCAATTCCTTGCCGTATCCGGCGGTTCCGGAAAGAAGAATCAGCGGATTACGCAGTTTGATGCCGGCAAAGTTCAACCCAGCGTCAGAAGGCATCTTTTCCCCACAGAATCTCTCCGGCCGGGAAGACCGGTCCGTCAACACAGGCCAGGCGGTAACCGTTTCTGGTTGCCACCGCGCAACCGCGGCAAAGACCGGTTCCGCAGGCCATCATCGTTTCCATGGAAAAGTAGGCCGGCCACCCGTATTTTTCCGCGATTTTGCCTGCCGCCGCCAGCATCGGGATCGGTCCGCAGGCGTAAATGACCCCTTTTTTCGATTGTTCTTTAATTTTTTGAGTGAGGAGCGAAGTGACTCGGCCCTTCAACCCAAAAGAACCGTCTTCCGTCGCACAGTAAGTCGGAATATCTAAATTTTGAAAATCGCGCAGAAAAAAAAGGCCGGCCCTGGTTTTGCACCCCAGAATGACGACGGGCTTTTCATTTTCCGGATCGGCGGACAGGTTTTCAGCCAGAAACAGAAGGCCGGCTGCGCCCAACCCTCCGGCCAGAATAATCGCGGGACCCGGTATGACCGGATAAGGTTTGCCCAGCGGACCCAGAAAGGATATCCGGTCACCGGCCTGGAGACGACTGAGGAGAGCCGTGCCTTTTCCCTTTACCTGATAAAAAACGGTTATTCTGCTTCGGGAAAGGCCGGCGATGGAAAAAGGTCTGCGCAGGAGCGGGTCGGTCGTTTCTGAAGAAGCCTGTATCTGTACAAATTGGCCCGGCAGCGCCTGGAAACGTTTCGGAACCTCCATTATCATACGGTAGCAGCCCGAAACGGCCTCTTTGCGGTTTTCCTTAATTTTACCTGTTTCCAGCATCATGCCAATTTTGATACCTGTACCTGGCGGCGGATTTCAAAAATTTTAGCCGGGGGCGCAAAGGAAGTACCGGGATAAAGCACCGAAGCGGAACCGGCCGCTACACCCATTCGCAACGCATCGGCCAGACTCTTACCGCGGGAAAGTTCAGCCAGCAGGCCGGCCAGGAGAGCATCGCCGGCGCCGATAGTGCTGCGTATTTTAAGCGCGGGCGGCCGGGCCCGGAATGATTCTTTTCCGGTTATTGCCAGGGCGCCTCCGGAACCAAGGGAAACGATGACCATTTTTACGCCGCCGGCGATGATTTCCCGGGCTGAGCGCAGAATGTCCGATCTTTTTTTGCCGACCTTTCTTCCGGCCAGCCGGCTTAATTCAAAAAGGTTCGGTTTTATAATGTCGGGAAAGGATTTCAGCCCTTCAGCCAAAAGCCGGTTGTCGCTGTCCAGGATAACGATTAACCCTTTTTTTTTCAGTTCGGAAATAAGGGCGGCGTAAAAATCGGCGGGAATACCGGGCGGCGCGCTTCCGCAAATGGCGAAAAAAGAACCTTTCCGGTACGGGCGGGCGAGAACGTATTTTTGGAAACGATTCAAGTCTTTCCGGTTTATTTCCGGGCCGGATTCATTGAAGCGGTAAATCCGGCCCGTTCTTCTTTCCAGGATATTGTAAATTGCCCGGCTTTCGCCGTTGATTTCAAGAAAAAGGTGCTTTACTCTTTTTTCCTTCAGGCGTTCTTTAATCCACCGGCCGTTTTCACCGGCGATAACGCCTAAGGCCGTTCCTTTAATTCCTAAGTCGCTTAGAACGCAGGCGACGTTGATGCCTTTACCGCCCGCATCTTTTCTGATTGCCGCCAGCCGATTAATGTCTTCCGGAATGATTTCGGAAACTTCCAAATAGAAATCAACGCTTGGATTGGCCGTAAGCGTGTAAATATTCATTAACGAGTCTTTGTTTTGCGGATTCTTTTCAAACGGCGTTGGCGGCTCGCCGGTTCAAAAAATTCCCGGCCTTTGATTTCCTGGAGAATTTTTTCCCGTTCTACCTCACGTTTGAAACGTTTGAATATCTTCTCAAAATCTTCGGCAGGCCTGCTTCTTCGTCTCATTTCTCCAGCCACGTTGCTTCACCCCCTTCGAATCCGATGTTTTATACCGGTGTAATTTAAATTTTGTCAATTTCGAAAATCTCTTCTTTACAGTTATGGCATGTTTTTTCTCCGGCAGTATAGCCATCAACGAAAAAACAATACCGGCAGCGAATGTTGACCCGAAACTCCTGGGGAACGGTCGGCAATTTTACTTTCGGCGCCGGAATTTCCTTTTTTTTCGGCACCACGATAACCGTTCTTTTGCTTTTTTTAATCTCCTTCGTTTTTTTTGCTTTAACTACAACTTTCCTGACCCCGGCCGGTTTTTTCACCGTCTTCTTCCGTTGTTTCACAGCAGCCTTTTTTACCGGTATAACCTTCTTTTTAGTACCGCGGGCCGAACTTTTCTTCTTACCGGATTTCTGGGCCATGAAACCCCCTTTTTTATTGATTGCCTCTTAAGATTACCGGTGAATCCTTAATGGATAATTATATCCCGATGTATGCCTGAAAGTCAAATTTGACCATTTACTCGGCCTTGCGGTAAAATTCCCTGATATGGCTGATAAAACTGCAAAAGGAGTGCTTTGTGCGGGTATTGCGGTTGCGGACGTGGTGGTAAAACCGGTAGCCGGCTTGCCGGAGGAGGGAAAACTGCGGTTGGTAGACGGAATTGAACTCCACTGCGGCGGTTGTGCGGTTAATACCGGGATCGGACTGGCCCGGCTTGGGGTTAAATCCGGAATTTCCGGCCGGGTGGGCCAGGATGGATTCGGCAATTTTTTAAAGGAGCGCCTGACCGGGGAAGGGGTTTCTACGACCGGCTTGAAGATGGTGGCCGGAGAACAAACTTCCGCTACGGCCGTAATGGTTTCACCGGCCGGCGAACGTTCTTTTCTCCACTTCCTGGGCGCAAACCGGAATTACGGCGCCGCGGACTTTGACCTTCAATTGTTACGTGATTACCGGATACTGCATCTGGCCGGAATTCTGTTGACCCCTTCTTTTGACGGTGAGCCTGCCGCATCAGTTATGCGGCAGGCAAGAGAAGCGGGGCTGGTTACCTCTCTGGATACCGCCTGGGATTCAACCGGCCGGTGGTTTAAAGCGGTCGGTCCCATCCTGCCTTATACCGACCTTTTCCTGCCAAGCATAGAGGAAGCCAGAATGCTTTCCGGATTGAAGGACCCGGAAGAAGTCGCTGATTTTTTCCTGAAGACAGGCGTAAAAGTGGTGGCGCTGAAGATGGGTTCCGAAGGCTCATATTTCAAATCAGCGTCCGGGGAAAAAGGCCCTGTGCCGATTTACCCGGTTACGGTAAAGGATACCACCGGAGCCGGCGATGCTTTTGCCGCCGGTTTTCTGGCCGGATACCTGCAGGAGTGGCCGCTGCGCCGGGTAACCCAACTGGCCAATGCCGTGGGAGCTCTGGCCGCCAGCAAAATGGGAGCCACGGACGGTATCCTTTCTCTGGCGGAGACGCTCCGCTTTGCCGGTCTTGACAAAGAATAATGTTGGCTTCGCGCCGCGCGCTATTATTTCTTTTTCCGGTTGTTTACCTGGTTTGCTGTGATTTCTTTTCCGGAATTCTCAGCGCTGATTCCCTGCCGGTATTGTGGAAAGCGGATAACTCCGAAGCGATTCTTACGCCCGGCGGTGCGGTTGCCGAAGTAATTCTAAAAGGAAATGTTTCCCTTGTTTCGGGAGACCGGACCATTACGGCCGAGGAAGGACATTATTTTCCCGATAGGCAGGACGCTGTTCTTTCCGGAAAAGTACATCTTTCGCTGCCGGCCGGAACCGTTGACACGGATAAAGTTTCCTACAATTTCGCAAGCGGGTCCGGACTTACCGGCCGGGCCACTTTTGCCAACCCGCCCTGGTTTGGGGTAGCCCGGCAGATTGAAATAGAAGGTTCGGATACGCTCCTGCTGCGGGACGGTTATATTACTACCTGCGAACTCACGCCCCCCCATTACCGGCTTGCCTTAAAATCCGCTTCGGTTAAAGAAGACGAATGGCTGAAAATTAAATCGGCGACCTTCATGGTGGGAAAGGTGCCGGTTTTTTACCTGCCGGTATTTTCCCAATCGCTGGGTTCTTCTGAAACGTTCGCGCTCGGTTTAACTCCGGCCCTGAATTCCATCGAAGGATTTCAGGTTTACACAACCCTGAGTTACAACACCCCGCAGGAACGTTACAGCCTGGACCTCGATTACCGCGGCGGACAAGGTTTCGGGTTTGGGCCCGGCCTGAAAAGCAGCCGTTGGGGCCAGACCGAGGTCAAGACCTATTTCATCCGGGATTTAAAACAGGACCGGGATCGTTACCGGCTGGAAGGATGGCACCGTTCCGATTTTCCAAGAAAATCAGGAGAGGATAACTTTCTGCTGGAGGTTCATAATTTTTCCGACGCCGGTTTTTTGAAGGATTACTTCTGGCGGGAATACGTTAAAGACGTGGAGCGCAACAGTTTTCTCTTTTATTCTTTAAACCGGAAAAATTATTACGCCGGTTTTTTAGTGGACGGAGAATTGGATAACTACCGCAATCTAACTCAAAGATTGCCGGAACTGACCTTCTTTTCGCCCTTCCGGAAGGCCGCCGGTTCCTATTGGCGGGAGGAGGCCGCTTTGAGCGTTCTCGCCAAGGAATTTTCCGGAAAAAATGAGGAAACAACGCGTTTTTATTTTACGGAAACCGTATCCCGGTTTTACCCTCTGGCCGGCGGAATTTTCCGGCCCTTTATCGCCGGAGGCGTAACCTTTTATACTCAGGACCGGGCCGGTGAAGAGCGGACCCGTTATTTTTCGGAAGGCGGCTTTGACCTTGGTTGGAAACTGGCCCGGACCTTTAACCGAAAGGATAAATCGAGCCTGGTCCACTACCTGGAACCGCGAATTACCCTTCTGGCCAGGGACGTTTCGCTCGGACCGGAAGAATTATTTCATTATGACGATATAGACCAGGTTCAGTCGGACCAACTCTTAAGCCTGCAATTGTTAAACCGCCTTAAATTAAATAGGCCGGAGGGCAGTTTTGAAGAATTGTGTTTTGATTTGAAAGCGGATTATTCCATCAAACGAGACCGTTTTGGAAGCCTGCGCAGCCTGCTCGTTTTTGACCCGCGCCGGAACCTTACTTTGCGGAACGAAAGTGAATTTAACCTGGATGCGGGAGAGTGCAACACAACTTCTACCTCCTTTGAGTGGCATAAAAATGGTTATCGCGTCCGGCTCAATCACAGTTATCAGAGAAATGAAGGCGAAACTATCACCCCGGGCGTGTCCATGCCGTTCGGCCGCAAATGGAGAATTGATAGTTACGCCACCTATAATTTAGATAACGGCAAATTTGAAGGAAGAGAAATAAGCGTCTGGCGCGACCTTCACTGCTGGACGGGCCGCTTCGGCCTTTACCAGGACCGGGATGAAACTGAAATCTATCTTATCTTTACCCTTAAGGGATTTCCGGAAGACGCGGTTAAAATCAATTCCCACCTTTACTAAATTCTTGTCTTTATACCCGTCTTTTGAGTATAATATCAAAGTTGCGCGCTAAACCAAATTGCATTCAGGGCGGTGTAGCTCAGCGGTAGAGCAAGCGGCTCATACCCGCTATGTCTGGGGTTCGAATCCCCGCACCGCCACATGGCATATCAAGTTCTTGCTTTAAAATACCGCCCGAAAACTTTTTCGGAAGTCCGCGGGCAGGAGCAGATTACCGCCACGCTGACTCGGAGCCTTGCGGAAAATCGGATCGCCAACGCGTATCTCTTTTCCGGTCCCAGAGGCGTGGGAAAGACTTCCGTTGCCAGGATTCTGGCCCGCAGCCTTAACTGCGTCAATGGGCCGCTTCCGGAACCCTGCAACGAGTGCGAGCACTGCCGCGAAATACTGGAAGGACGCAGTTTGGATTTTCTGGAGGTCGACGGCGCCAGCAACCGGGGAATTGACGAGATACGGGCCATCAACGAAAATACCCGCTTTATGCCGATTAAGAGCCGGTATAAAATCTACCTGATTGATGAAGTCCATATGCTGACCGATTTTGCTTTCAACGCCATCCTGAAAACCCTGGAGGAACCCCCGGAACACGCCCGGTTTATCTTTGCGACCACCCATCCGGACAAACTTCTGCCGACCATTATCTCCCGCTGCCAGCGTTTTGATTTTCATCTTGTTTCAACCGGTGAAATCAGCCGTCACCTTTCCGAAATCGCCGTGACGGAAAAAATTCAGATAGAACCGGCCGCCTTGTTGCGTATCAGCCAGTCGGCCGCCGGTTCTTTCCGGGACGGACTTTCAATCCTCGACCAGTTGGCTTCGTTTCGTTTCGGCGAACGGATAAACGCGTCCGACGTGGAAAAGATGCTGAGTCTGGTGCCGGAAAAGATTTACCTGGAAACAATTCGACTTTTTCGTTCGGGAGACAGGCGGGGGTGCCTGGAATTGTTGGCGCGGGTTTCTCGATCCGGGTACGGCCTTTTCCAGTTCGCCTCCGGCGTGCTGGAATTTGCGCGCCACCTTGTCTTGATTAAAGCGGGCGCAGGGGACCTGACAACCGACGCCGTTACCCCGGAATCGGCGCAAGCCCTGGCCGAAATTGCCGGCCGGTTCACCATGCCTGAACTTTTAAATCTGCTGGAAAGATTTACTGAAGAACGCGATAGATTAAAACACGAAGACCTGCTCCTGGTTCGTTTGGAAACAACCTTCCTGAAAATGGCTGAAGTTTTCGGCAAACCTCAGGTCGCTGAGCCCCCTTTACGGGGTAACCCGGGCTCTGCGCCGGAAAAAGAAAAGGCATCGACCGAGCCGGTTATTCGAAAAACGGATACGGCGGGAACGGAAAAAGAAGCAAAAAAAGAGGTTATCGCGGAAAAGCCGGCTGCAGACCTGTGGCAGCAGTTTCTGGAAGAAGTCGGCAGGGAAAAACCTTTTCTTTTGCCGACCTTAAATGCCGGCCGGCTGGAAAAGATGGAAACGGGCCGCAACGGAAATACGGCGCATCTGCGTTTTAGGCGGCAATTTGAAGAAGGGTTGCTGAAGAGTAACCAGAAGATTCTGTCCGAAATATGGTTCCGGAAATTTGCTTCCGGCAATATTTTCTTTGAAACCGCCGTTGAAAAGGAAAAACTTGATGAAACCAAGGCCCGGCCTCAGGCGGTTGTCTCCCCGAAGGAGCCCGTAAATTTACGGGCGAAACCTTTAAAAATCGAAACCGCAGAATCGGGACACCCCGCTTCAGCCAATCTTATTCCCGAAGAAGAAGAGCTTGTGCGGCGGGTTCTGGGAATGTTTGACGGAGAAGTAACGTCCATTAAAAAGGAGGGTTGATTTATGGCCAATTTTATGCAATCGCTCAAAGAAATAAACAAACTGAGGCAAAGCGCAAAAGTTCTGGAAAAAAAATTACGCGAAGAGCGGATGAATTTTTCCAGCCGTGACGGCCGGGTAAAAGGAATCATTAACGGAAAACTGGAGATTCTTTCCCTGGAAATTTCACCTGATTTACTTTCCGCCCAACAAAAGCAAAACCTGGAAAAACTGATTCTGGAAACCGTCAATAATACGGTCGGACAGATGCAAAGCCAGGTTTCTAAAATAGTCAGCAGTCAAATGGGCATCAACCTGCCGGGCCTGGGTCTTTAAAACTCTGATACTTAACACCGTCTCTTATGTGGCTTCTTTACCATTTTTTTGCTTTTCTAACGCTTCACCTGCCGAGAAGGACATCTCTTGCCCTGGCCCGGTATGTGACGCTTTATCGATATTGGACGACGCCGGTTCTCAAGCGGCGCCTGCGCGCAAATCTGAGCCGGGTTTTAAAAGAGACCGGCCGGAGTCAGAGCGGGTTAGATGAACTGGTCAGGGAAGGTTACCTCAATTTCGGCCGGTATCTGCATGAACTTTATTTTGTTCCCCGGATAGACCGGAATTTCCTGGAAGACCGCCTGGAGATACGGAACAGAGAAAATCTGGACCAGGCGTTCCGGCAGGGCAGAGGGGTAATCAGCCTTACGGCGCATCTGGGTAACTGGGAATTGGCCGGAGTATTCGCCGCTCTGCTCGGTTATCCCATTACGGCGGTGGCTCTTCCCCACCGGGGCCAATTAATGAACCGCTTCTTTATGAGGAGGCGGATGGCCAAAGGCGTAAAAGTGGTCCTGCTGGGCAAGCAGACTAAGCGCTTAATTACGGCGCTCAGGCAGAATGAACTGGTGGCGCTGCTCGGGGACAGGGCTTTCGGACCGCCTTACCTGAATTTGAAATTTTTCGGTAAAACGGCTGTTATTCCGGCCGGACCGTTTCAATTGGCGGTGAAATTCGGCAGTCCTTTAGTGCCGGGTTTTCTAATACGGGAAGATGAGAAGTATATCCTTTTTTTTGAGCCGCCCCTTTATTCCGATTCAAAGAAAAACGGCCTTGATGCGGTAAATGATTTGGCGAAGAAAGCGATCGTTTGTCTTGAAAAATATATCGGCGCCTATCCGGAGCAATGGCTTGTTTTTGAATACATCTGGAAATAATTCTAATGATTACAAAAAAAAGGGTGTTGCTTTCAGGCAACGAGACCGCCGGCGAAGCCGCCGTCAACGCCGGTTGTTCTTTTTATGCCGGGTATCCGATTACTCCCCAGAACCAATTAACCGAATATATGAGCCGGCGTCTTCCGGAAGCGGGCGGAACTTTCATCCAGGCCGAGAGCGAGGTAGCGGCCATCAATATGGTCTTTGGAGCCGCAGTCGCCGGCGCCCGGGCCATGACATCTTCCTCCAGTCCCGGCATCTCCCTGAAACAGGAAGGTATTTCTTATCTGGCCGGCTGCGAACTGCCGGCGGTCATTGTCAATATGAATCGCGCGGGACCGAGGCTGGGCGATGTAACGCCGAGTCAGGCGGATTATTTTCAATCCACCCGGGGCGGAGGCCACGGCGATTACCGCACGATCGCTTTCGGACCGCAAAATCTCCAGGAACTTTACGATTTGACTTATCTGTCTTTTGACCTGGCCGACCGATACCGGAATCCGGTTTTGATATTGGGAGACGGCATCCTGGCGCAGATGATGGAGCCGGTCACCCTGAAACCGTCCCGGAAAAAGTTTCCGGCCAAGCCGTGGGCTCTGACCGGATGCCGCGGACGGGCGCCCCACAAAATCCTTTCGTTATACCTTAAACGTGGTGTTCTGGAAGAACACAACCGGCATCTGGCGAAAAAGTACGCCGCGATTGAAAAATCCGAACAACGCTGGGAAACCTTCCGGGTTGATGACGCCGAACTGATTATCGTTGCGTTCGGCAGCGTTGCCCGGCTCGCCAGGGCTGCGGTCCTGGCCGGCCGGGAAAAAGGGCTTTCGGTCGGGCTGTTCCGGCCTGTTTCCTTATGGCCCTTTCCTTACCAGCCACTGCGTCAACTGGCGAATAAATCCCGCCGGTTTTTAGTGGTGGAAATGAACTTGGGCCAGATGGTTGAAGATGCCCGGCTGGCCGTAGCAGGCGCCGCTCCGGTCTCTTTTTACGGACGTCCCGGCGGCGGAGTCCCGACGCCGGAAGAGATACTGAAGGTTGCGGAAAAGTTGCTAAAATCGTAGTTGCCGAGCTTACTCGGCGCGGTTATCGGTAGGACAGGCGTCTTGCCTGTCCATTGGAAACAAATTTAATGAAAAAAACGCTTTTTGAGCGAACGTCGGGGTTGCAGGAAACCGAAAATAGTTTTTGTCCCGGCTGCGGTCACGGAATACTGATACGGCTGGTGGCGGAACTGGTGTCCGAGATGGGGCTGCGGGAAAAGACCATCGGTATTGCGCC
>CAZBFL010000026.1:0-10611 GCA_964491175.1 uncultured bacterium | reverse complement strand
ATGTTACGGAACGAATGTTTTGATAGTATTTTTCCTGATGCTGTGCTATAATTTTTCAGGAAATAAACTTTTAACATCAAGATTATGGATGAAAAGACCAGAGATTATTCGCGCATAGTCCCGGCCGGGATGCTTGAAGCCGGCGAGCGGGTTGCCTTCGCCGGCCGGCCCCAGAAGTTCTATTTTTTCTTCCGGCCGGCTGCCGCCAGCCTCATCCTGCTGGCCTTCGGCATAGCAGTCTCAGCCAAAACCCCGGTAAAATGGGCCGGAGCAGTCCTGATATCCGCCGCAGTCATCTTCTTCTTCATTCACTTCCTGCGCTGGCAAAAAACGGTCTACGGTTTTACTAACCGCCGCCTCTTCAAACACCGGGGCATCATCGCCAAGGACCTCTACGAAACACCTCTTTCCCGGATTCAGGACATCCGGGTCACCATCAGCATCAGCCAGCGGCTGGCCGGCTGCGGCGACATCTTCATCACGACCGCCGGCACCGAAAATACGGCCTGCGTCTGGAAAGACATTCCCCGACCGCAAACGGTCAAAAACCTCCTCTCCGGCCAGATAGACCAGGCAAACCGCCCAGCCATATGAATTCCCGATTGCTTGGCCGGCGCCTCTTCGCGCTTATCCTCTGCCTGGGATACTCGTTAGTCGCAGCGCAACTGCAGGCGTTCACCTTCCAGACATCTCCGGAAAGACTGACCGCCGGAGAAGGTTTTTTGCTCCAAATCGAAGGACGTTCGGCAGGCGACTGCCGGGTTCGTTTTGAAGGTAAAAGGTATACGCCTTTTCCGGCCTCAAGAGGCGTTTGGGAAATCTTCCTGCTCCTGGGGATTAAAACCGCCGGAGAGAGGGAACTAATCTTCGAAAAGATATCTCCGGATGGTCCGGCCGAAGAGTATTCATTTTACGTAGAGGTAATCCCGAGAGAGATAAGAACGATACGCCTGGGAAAAGCCGGCCGGGAGATGAGGAGCAGCCAGCCTTCCATCCCCGAACAGCAAAAAAAAGTCTTGAATGCTGTCAGAAACGTGGAACCGGAAAAGTATTGGCGCCGACCGTTTTCCACCCCGGTCCAGGGTGAAATCAGCACCGAGTTCGGCCTCAGGCGCGACCTGGGGACTTACAGTTACTACCACTGGGGAGTGGACTTTTCCGCGGCGGAAGGCACGCCGGTCCGGGCCGCTAATTCAGGAAAGGTCATCCTGAGCGAAAGCGGTTTTAATGTCTACGGCAACCTTCTGATTATCGACCACGGGCAGGGGGTGGTCAGCTGCTACTTCCATCTCTCTAAAATACTTAAAGAGACCGGGGACATGGTTGACCGGAATGAAGTTATCGGGGAAGTGGGCAGCACCGGCTGGTCTACCGGGCCGCATCTTCATTTCGCCGTCTACCTTCAGGGAAGGGCGGTTGACCCGTTCTGGCTGGTCTCTTTTACTTCGGAATGAACCTATTTGCGGGCGATTTTGGTGCTTGACCGGTAGATGGAATCATAGCCGAACCTCTCTCTGATTTCGTCTATCGCCTGATATAACTTTTCGGACCGGTTCTCACCTTCCGATTTAAAAAGGACGCCCTGGCTGCCTGACGGAACGAGGCCGGAAACTTTCACCCCGACCAGCCGCACCTTTTTCTTTCCGGTCAAAAAACTCTCCGTCAGCAATTTGATTTTCCGGTAGACTGTGTCCGCGGAGTTAGTCGGCTCCTTAATCGTAACCGCCCTGGTAAACGTTTTAAAATCGGCAAAACGTATCTTCAGGGTGACCGTCCTGCCTTTGTGTCCGGCCTGCCGCAGACGGCTTGACACTTCTTCGCAAAGGGAAAGCAGGGCGGCCCTGATTTCCGGAACAGCCGAAGTATCCTCGTTAAAGGTAAATTCGTTGCTGATTGACTTTGCTTCGGTTTCCGGTTCTATTTCCCGTTCGTCGATGCCGTTGGCCAGTTGCCAAAAATAGGCGCCGGTCTTGCCGAACAGGGCGACCATCTCCCGGATGTCCCGGCCGGCAAGTTCGCCGATAGTCTTGATGCCCCTCTTCTCCAAAGCCAGCCGGCTCTTTTCGCCCAGGCCCCAGATTTTTTTGATGCTCAGGGGCCGCAGAAAAGCAAGCAGGTTTTCCGGCTTAACCTCAACCATGCCGTCCGGCTTGTTGATTTCGGAAGCGATTTTGGCCGCTAACTTGGTCGGGGCCAGGCCGATTGAGGCGGTTAGCCCGGCAGCTTCTTTTATCCGCGATTTAATTAACAGGCAGGTTTGGAGCGGAGTCCCGAAGTGAACATAAGTGTCGCTTATGTCTAAAAACGCTTCGTCGATGCTCACCGGTTCCACGGCGTGGGTGAAGGTATAAAGAATTTCCATTATCCGGCCGGAAACGGCGCTATATTTTTCCATATCCGGCTCTAAGAAAACGGCCCCGGGGCATTTCCGGTAGGCGACGGAGATGGGCATGGCGGAATGGATGCCGAATTTTCGGGCCGCATACGAACAGGTGGAAACCACGCCCCGGCCCCGGCCGGCTTTCGGGTCGGCGCCGATAACCACCGGTTTGCCCCGTAAATCCGGGTTATCCCGCTCTTCAATCGCGGCAAAAAAAGCATCCATGTCCAGATGGACGATAAACCTTCTTTTCGGCATGGCGGCTTAAAAACACTTTTTAGAAAAGAGCGGAATTCTTACTTGTCACCGGTAAGAACTACTTCGAAATCATTCCCTTTCACTCTTTTCAGCGCGGCGAGTTCCTCGTCGTTCCAGCGGCTGTCCGGGGCTCCGGAAATGAACCAGGGTCCTCCGTTATCGGCCACAATCATCCCGTACTTTTTGAGCGCCTTCAGGATTACCTGGGCGGATACCGGAAATCCGGAGATGTCGTAGGAGGCCTTCAACCGAAATCGCAGTCCCATCGGCGGCAGGTTCGGGTCATCAGCGAAACTGGCAAAATGCGTTGCCGGGTAAAGAAACTTCCGCTGGGTCTTCCTGACGGTCACCCGGATGGCGTGGTCTATCTTCTTTTTGACGGCCACCTCCTCGTACCGCACCAGCCCGGCGAAAATAGGAAGGCCGGCAGCGTCGGCAGAAGTCCATCCCCCGGGACGCAGTTGGTTGGAATCGAGTTTGAATATGGCGCCGGATTGCGCTTCCCATCGGTCCGGTTTGGGATAGGCGGAATAAAGTTCATAAAGAAGGCGATTGTCCTTGTCAATTACGATAACGTGCCTGTCCCCCGAGGATAGATGGCCGCCTTCTATCGGCGCATCAGCAGGGATGGGATAAGGACCAGGGTCGCTCTCGTTTCCGTAGGCGGTAAAAACGATTGGAATTTTCGGTTGGCTGCCGGAAACAACGACAAACGGGATACCGTTGGGCGCGCCGTTCCAAACTGTCCCGAAATCCGGATGCAGCGGACTGCTTCTTCCGACAGAATTGATATAATTCTCAGAATTGGGATGGACGGGGAGATTGGAAATATCCCGGTGCCAGGGATTATCCGGCGGGAAGATTTGAAGATCGCCTACGTTCGGAGATTCGTAGGAAAAAGCCCTGCTTCCCGCAAGGCAGAACATAATGGCGAAGCACAAAAGGAAGATGAACCGCGCCGCATTGTTCATGGATATAAAACCTCCGGCCTATTTCATTAGAACCGAGGGAAGAAAGGTGGCGATTTTCGGAAAAGCGAAGAGCAGGATTGCGCAAAAAACAAGACTGAGCAGAAAAGGATAAACGCCTTTATAGATTACGTTGATGGGCACTTTGGTAATTTTCTTAACTACAAAAACGTTGATGGCCACGGGCGGGATGACAACCCCGATCATCACGGTGATGCCGATGATAATGCCGAACCAGAGCGGGTCAAAACCTAATTTTATGATGGCCGGGTAGAAGATAGGCGTGGCCAGAACCATGAAGGCAAGGTCGTCAATGAAAGACCCGCCGATAAGATAGATGAGGCTGATGACCACCATAATGGCATAGCGGGACAAGGGAAGCGTTATAACCCAGTCGGCGGTCAGCATGGGAATCCTGGTTACCGCCAGGAAATGGCCCATGATGGTGGAACCGGCGATGAGCACCAGGACCATGCACGCGATGCGCAGCGATTCATCCACCGACTTGATGAATTTCTTGAAATTCAGGTCTTTTTTGGCCAGGGAAAGGATAAGCACGGCGAAAGTCCCGACGCTGCCGGCCTCCGTCGGCGTAAAGAGGCCCTTCATCAGCCCGCCGATTACCAGGAGGAAGATGAAACCCACGAATAAAAATTCCGGCAGGGACGCCATCCTGGCCTTCCAGGAAGACCTTTCGCCCTTGGGTCCGAGCGTCGGGTTAATCCGGCACCACTGGTAAATGATGGCGATAAAAAAGGCCGCGATGAGCAGTCCGGGGATGAGGCCGGCCAGGAAGAGTTTGCCGATGGATTGTTCGGTGATGACGCCGAATACGATGAGGGTGACGCTCGGAGGTATCAGAATCCCGAGCGTCCCGACCGACGCCACAATCCCGGTGGATAATTTCTTGTTATAACCGTACCGGTCCATCTCCGGAACGGCCACGCTGGCAAAAGTGGCGGCGGTGGCCGGCGAGGAACCGCAGATGGCCTTGAAAGCGGTCGCGCCGGCGACGGTGGCCATGGCCAGGCCGCCGGGTATGTGGCCGATGAAATTGTAAGCGGTTTTGTACAGCCTCTTAGCGATTCCGGCGTTGAAGGCAAGTTGGCCCATCAGGACGAAGAGCGGGATGACGGTGTAGCCGTACGACGAAAAAACGCTGAAGATGTCCCGGGCAACGAGGTTCAGGCCGGCTTTCAGGGAAACCACGTAACTGAACCCGAGAAAACCGACCAGGGCCATGGCAAAACCCAGTTCAATCCCGGTAGGAAATAAGGCCAGGATAAATATCAGGCCCAGGATTCCTACCGTGATGTTATTCATATTCGCCCCGCAAGATTTTCACGATATCAAAAAAGAGAATCAATGATTGGAGGAAACAGCAGAAACCGACGCCGTAAACAACCGGGTAAAACGGCAACTGGAGGGTGGGGGAAACTTCCCCTGAGGCGCGAAGGCTTCTCCCGAACTTCAATAAATTCCAGCCGATTAACAAAAATAGACCGAGCCCAAGCCATCTGGTCGATATATTGAGCGCGCCGCGGAATTTCTTCGGCAGGCCGGCGATAAGGAAGTCAACGTAGATGTGGCCCCTGGTCCAGGAAGTAAAAGGAAGGGAAAAACCGATAGCCACCGCGCCGCTAAAAGCCACCAGTTCGTAGGTGCCGACGATGGGTTTGCGGAAGAACCGGAGGATGACGTCCGCCACAGTCAGGAGCAGCAGAAAAACAAGGCTCGTTCCGGCAATGAACTGGGCGGACTGGCTGATCTTCTTCCCGATGTTCAGGATCCTGTCCACGCTTTTTTTCTTATCCGTTCCTACCGGATTCTCCTCAACTGCTCCTGGCAAAATTTCAGAGCTTCCTGTCCGGGCAGGCCTTTGGCTTTCATGTTGTCAACGTACTCGTCCAGAATGGGCTGGACCTTTATGGCCCATCTTAAATTTTCCTCGTTGGAAAGGGGGATAATCCGGTTGCCCAGGCCAAGGGTAAATTCCCTTCCCGTCTTATCTATTTCATCCCAGCACCTTCCGGTTTTGTCAATCCATTCCTTGTTAACCTGCTCAACGATTCTTTTGACGTCAAGAGGCAGGGAATTCCATTTGTTCTTATTCATAACTACGAAAAAACCGGTGCTGTAGGCGGAGCCGAAAGATTCGGTGGTGTCTTTCACCACTTCGCCCCACTTCCATCCCTGCAGCGATTCCTGGGGAGCCATTGAACCGTCAACCACTCCCCGGCTTAAAGCGTCGTATGTTTCACCCATGGGCATAGCCACCGGAATTCCGCCGAGCGCTTTGACCACCTTCGCGGATAAGCCGGTGCAGCGGATTTTCATTCCCTGCATATCCTCAAGGGTCCGGACCGGCTTTTTGGTATGGAGCAGTCCCGGTCCGTGGGCGTGGAGGTACATAACCTTGACGTTATCGAATTCTTTCGGTTTGAATTTCGCGTAATAGGCGTTGATGAGCCGGGTGGCGGCAAAACCGCTCCGGTAACCCAACGGCAAATCGATCACTTCGCTCAGGGGAAATTTTCCCCTGGTATAACCAAGCACCGAGAGACCGATATCGGAAATTCCGTTTTCCACCCCGTCGTAGCACTGCTCCGCCGAGGTCAGCGTTCCGGCCGGGAAGACGGATATCTTCACCCTTCCGTTCGTTCTCTTTCCAATCTCCTTCGCCCATTCGTCGGCCAGCACCGCCTGTTTGTGCGGGGCCGGGAAAAAAACCGAGTAAGAAAGTTCAATCGGCTTGGCCGCTTCTGATGCCCTCGGAACCAACCCCGAGCAGATAATTCCAAACGCCAACAACCCCAAAACCGCCCTTAACGTTTTCATCATTTAACCCCTCCTCAAGCTACTATTTTAGATAATTTCCGCACGGCAGTCAATCGCCCAGCCAGCCTTTGTCAAACCAGTACCGATATTCTCCCGTCCACTCGTCCTTCCTCATCTCAATAAGTCTCCGGAAACGCTCTTTGTTCCCCCTGATAGCCCTCTCCTGTTCGGGAAATATTCGTTTTTCGGTGATGTCGGCGGCGAGTCTCTTCCCTAAAGCGTTTGCCTTCGGCAGCGCTTCTTCAACGGCTGATGCCTGCGCTGAGACGCCGCCGGAGTACCGGGCCCCGCAGACGTTCGCGTAATGCTGCAGATAATCCAGCACTTCCTTATCCCGGCCGCTTCCGGAAGAAACCGCGCCGGCCACATATTTTCCCATTAGTCTCAAGCAATGGATAAAGTGGCTGGAACGGTCAAAGAGCGCTTTCATCGAAGCGGTAACCTGGTTGATATAGTTCGGACTGGCCAGGATTATGCCGTCCGATTCAAGCATTTTAGCCAGAATCATCGGGACATCATCTTTTATCGGACAAGCGAGAATCTTCTTATGGCACGCCTCGCAGTGCCGGCAGAACCCTATTTTCAGATTTCTCAAATAAATTGTTTCCGTCTCCGTTTTTTTCTGCCCGCACCCCCTCGCTACCTCCTGCGCCAACAAAAGGGTTTTACTCCCTGACCGGTGCGGACTGGCCGAAATAAGCAATATTTTCATCTTCCCCCCCCGTAAAAATCCTCTATCCTTTTTGGTTATATCGTACCCCCTACGCCCACGCCCCAATGAAGACTGCAGCCGGCCAAAAAGATGATGCCGGCCAGAATTACCGCCAAAAATGTAATCTTTTTTATAATTTTCGCATCGTTATCCATCTTTTCCCTCCGGTTAACCCCAGGTTGAGGGGCAATTTTACTTTTCAAAATAATCTCTAACCTCTTTCAGTTTCTCCCGAATCGGGATTCTCTGGGGACATTTTTCCTCGCACTTTCCGCACTCAAGACAGCGGGAAGCCCTTTCTTCGGGATTCAGCGTCCGGTAGCCCTTTTTCGCCTTTTCCGTGAAGCCGTAAACCAGGGCCAAATTATATAATCTGAATATAGCGGGAATATTAACTTTATTCGGACAAGGAAGACAGTACCGGCAACCGGTGCAATAGAGGTTGAGCAGTTTTTTCTGGTCTTCAAAGGTTTGGTCGAGTTTGTTAACATCCTCCCGGGAAAACTGGGAATCGCTTGAAGCGCCGGCAATGTTTTCCGTTGCCTGTTGAAGGGTACTCATCCCGGAAAGAGCAACGTGAACGCTGTGGTTCGCCAGGACGAATTTTAGAGCCAGTTCCGACGCGCTCTTCACTTTGACTGGAGAATATTCCCGGATTTTTTTATTCGGGAAACCGAGCATCCCACCGGCGAGCGGCCCCATCACTTCCACGCCCAGCCCTTTTTCACAGGCCAGGGCGATAACCTCTTCATTGCTGCGGTCCAGAATATTATACTGCACAAGCATGGCTGAAAATTCTCCCGAAAGTATCAGTTTTTTGATATTTTCCGGCTTATCGTGTGAGGAAAATCCCCGGTACCTGATTAGCCCTTCTCTTTTCGCCTTTTCGGTAAAGCGCAGAAACGGTTTCCCGTATTTGAGATGGTCCTCCAGGTTAACGCTGTGGGTGAAATAAAAATCCAGGTAGCCGGTTTTCATCTTTTTTAAGGCCTGGTTCAGCAGACGCCGGCAGTCATCTTCGTCATACTTATTGTACATCCCAATCTTTGTCTGAAGAATAACCTTTTCTCTCGGGATATCCCGGACGGCCCTTCCGATGGCCTCCTCGCTTTCGCCGTTCTGGTAAGTATGGTGCGAATCCAGAAAATTCACCCCGTGTTCAACCGCATACCGGAGCATCGGAGTGGAAAGTTCAAAGTTCACCCTTCCGTTGGCAAGTGTGGGAAGGCGCATTACGCCAAACCCCAGTCTCCCAACTTTATAATGCGTATTGCCGAAATTTACAGTCTGCATCTTTTCGGAATTCTTTGCATGATTTTTGTTTTTTGGAAATAATGAAGTGAAAATACCTCAAGAAGATAGTCAGATTCCGGTATTTACCTTTCGGCAAATTCTTTTTTCCAAACAGGGTCAAGAATTCCCCGGCAGGCACAGTTATAGGCAGGCATCTTGCCTTCTTCAATCAATTTCAGGTAAGCATCGGAGCCGCCGGCGCTTTCGCTGATAGGAACCGCCTGCACTTCTCGTATGATATCGTAACAACTTGTAGAATTATCGCGAACCTTGCAGGGCATCAGGAGATTACCGCACCTTTCGGCCGGCTGCAACCTCCAGTAAGAATCCTGCCAAACTCTGGAAGCTTTGAAATAGGGTGCGTTAAGCGCATCCCTCAAGGTAAGGTTATTCTCTTTCAAAGCATAGACATTATTTCTTTTTTCATCATTATCCTTAAAAGGGTCGAAGACGCAGGGTGTTATCTCTCCGGTCCACAGGATATAGAAATACCCTCCCTTTCGGGCCCCCGCCATACAGCCGTCGCTCGCGATTCCGGAATTCCAGAAATCGGCCGTAAATACGCCCTTTTTAATAAGTTCATTCGTCTTTCGCAACATGCCCACTCTTTGCTCAGGAGTTGGAATCAACTCCATAGAAGGATTTCGGCCGATAGGCATATACTGAAATACCCACACATACTTTACTCCCTGCTCGTTGATAAAATAATCGGTCAGTCGTCCGTCAATAAAGATATCCGCGTTCTTACTCGTAGCCGTAAAAGATATTCCGAAAGGCACGCCCGTCTCTCTTAAATTCCGCATCGCCTCCAGAACCTTCTTGTATACACCGGGACCGCGCCGGGCGTCAGTTTCCGCCTCAAAACCCTCCACGGATATGGCCGGGGTCGCATTACCGGCTTCGGCAAGTTTTTGGGCTGTCTGTCTGTCAATCAGCGTGCCGTTGGTATAGACAAGATAGTAATTACGCCTGTTGTTTTTAAGGTAATCAAGAAGGTTTTTCCCCTGCGATTTGTACATAAACGGTTCACCGCCGGAGATAACGATAAAGTGCGCTTTAAATTCGCTGTTCATCTGCCGGGTTACCCAGCTTAAAGCATCATAATCAACGGTATATTTCTGAAGCTGTTCCCCGGCGTAGCATCCGGCGCATTTCAGATTGCAGGCGTTGGTCGGGCTGATGGTCACAAAACCCGGCACCGGTTCCCGTTTTTCTCTTCGCGCATCGATACCCTGCAGGATAACCCCGTGGACAAACGCTTTTGAAATCGCTTCCCGGCAGCTCGCGCTGGAATCCCGGTAAATATTGCCCAGCGAATTTAAAAACGCCCGGGCAAAAAGCACCCGGAAAGAATAGACTGCGGCGGGCCGGTCATACTCTTTTTTGCTGGTGGAGTAATCCCGGATGGAAATTTTTTGGAAATAAACATCCAGCCAGGTAAATACTTTATTCCGAAATAGTTTCCGGTTGAGCATAAAAGCGATGATGTTTGACGCAACCCTGTTATTGAGTAAAAGTTTTAACACTTTTTCAATCAAGGGGCACCTCCGCCTTTATTATGATTATATCACATTACAAAATAGCTTGTTAAAAACATAGCCAAACCGGAAAGTACGGTCACGCTGAAATTATCGTCCGGCGGTACGGAAAAGAGTTCGGAAAGACCGGCAGCCAACGCGCCGCTCAAACCGACTGCAAACGGCAGTTGATGCCTGGGCAGGACCGAAACAAGGAAAGCGACGACGAAAGCGCCGGCAAGAAAAGAGAGGAACCCCTCAAGACTCTTCTGCCGGAAAACCCGGTGATAACCGAACTTCACTCCGATGATGGTACTGAGCGCGTCCCCGTATGTCGAAAAGAGGAGGGCGGCGAGGCCGACCGGCAGCGGGAAAAAAGCGAAAACCAGGAAAGCGGAGAGCACAAAATAGGTATCGGTCAAAAGAAACCCGGTATATTCCTTGAAGATTCCGCGGCTGCGGGCCGCAATCCACCGGTAAAGCCCCGGATGCATCCGCCGTTCATATTCCAGCAGGATAAGAAGCGCCAGAAAAAAACCCAGCACGGACAATACCCGGACGGTCCCGCCGGAATAGGCGATAAAAGCGAACAGCGTCCCCATCCCCAGCCGATACAACTTTCTCTTCCAGACAATCATCGGACTT
>CAZBFL010000025.1:5098-10756 GCA_964491175.1 uncultured bacterium | reverse complement strand
TTCAAGCGGGACATTCTATCTGTCCATACTATGACATTTTAACTGTCTAACGACAATGACGGGTTAATAAAAAAGCCCTGACCATTTTTTAATGGCCGGGGCTTTTTTTATGTTTACTCTTTAATTTCGCCAGACGCGCAAATTTCTTGGTAGTTCCCCGTTTCTCTTTCCCCCTCACCTTTCCTCTCCCCCTTGGGGAGAGGGTACGGGTGAGGGGGTAACCCGCGGTTTTAGGCTGGAGGAGCATCCGCTGGAGCGTCTTTTCCTTTCCTCTGGCCGAATAGACCTCTGCGCCGGTCAGGGGGTCCACGCCCGTCCAGTACATACAGCCGGAAAGGGTCATCGGCAGAGGCGTGAAATCCTGTACCTGTTCCAGAAAATGGCCGAAACCCCGGACGTATTCCCTTAAGGCCCGCATATGCTCCACCCGGCAGCCGGGATGGCCGGACATAAAATAAGGCACCAGGTAAAGTTCCTTTCCAGCCTGCCGGGCCGCTTTCTTGAAACCATCCCGAAATCGTTCAAATGTTTCGTTGTCCGGTTTGTGCATCTTTTCCAGCACCGGCCGGCTGATATGTTCCGGGGCAACCTTCAGGTGTCCGCCGACATAATGCCGGCATAGTTCCGGAAGGTATTCCCGGCACGGGTCGGCCAGCGCCAGGTCGTGCCGGATGCCGGTGCCGACAAAGACGTGTTTTATCGCGGGTACTTTCCGGCCGGAAGCGAGCGCCTCCAGATGTTTCCCGCCGTCAAACGAAAAGAAAGGGCATATTTTCGGATAAAGGCAACTGCTGCGGCCGCAGGTCCCGGAAGGCCGCCGGCACGTTGCGCCGTACATATTGGCAGTCGGTCCGCCGACATCGCTGATAGTGCCGCGGAAGTTATCCATCCGGGAGATTCTCTTCATCTCTTCCAGGATGGAGTCCAAAGACCGGCTCTGGACTATTCGGCCCTGGTGGCTGGCCAGGGTGCAGAAGGCGCACCCGCCGCCGCAGCCCCGGTGGCTGGTAATTGAAGTCTCAACGGAAGCAAGCGCCGGTACCCCGCCCTGCCTTCTGTAAGAGGGGTGGGCGGCCCGCGTGAAAGGCAGGCTGTAGATGCGGTCCAGTTCTGCAACTGTCAGCGGCGGAGGCGGCGGCATCTGGACGAGGAACCGTTTGGCGGAAGGCTGGACGATTGGCCGGCTGGAACGAAAATCCTGGTTTAAATACCAGAGTCCGAATGATTCGGCAAATACCTTCTTGTCCGCTATCGTCTCTTCTTCGGGAGGCAGTTTCAGGTGTCCCTCCGGCAAATCGGAGGGGTTTGAGGTTACCCAGACGGTGCCGGCCAGATCGCGGATGGCTGAGGCCGGTTCACCGGCCGCCAGGCGCCGGGCAATTTCAACAACCGTCTGTTCGGCCATCCCGTAGGCGATCCAGTCCGCCCGGGCGTCCAGGAGGATTGAACGCCGCACCTGGTCCGACCAGTAATCGTAGTGCGCCAGCCGCCGCAGGGATGCTTCAATTCCGCCCAGCAGAATTGGGATGCCGGGGAACGCCTCCCGGACGCGGTTGGCGTAGACGACGGTGGCGCGGTTGGGCCTCAGATTAATTGCGCCGCCGGGCGAGTAGGCGTCAACCTTCCGCCGGTTTCCGCTGGCCGTGTAATGAGCCAGCATTGAATCCAGACATCCGGCGGTAACTCCGACAAAGAGGCGCGGCCGGCCGAAGGCGAGAAACGGTTCTTTGGAACGCCAGTCCGGCTGGGCCAGGAGAGCCACCCGGTAACCGGCCGCTTCCAGCACCCGGCCGATTAAGGCGGCGCCGAAAGCGGGGTGGTCCACATAAGCATCCCCGGACACAAGCAGAACATCAACCGCGTCCCAGTTTCGTTCCCTGACCTCTTCCGGTGCGGCGGGCAGAAATTTATTCATATTTTCGCGGGAAAGTTGTAAATCCCGGCCTGTATTATACACTTTATCACGATGGAACAGGTAATTTTCCGGTTCGTTGTGGTAAAATATTCCTATGGTAAACCTGAAAAAACCCAGGCCGGACCGGGAAGAGTTCAGAAAAGTAATCCTGAGACAAAAAGTCCCTTCCCGGGTGCCTCTCTTTGAACTGCACCTTGACCGGGAGGTAGTCAAGTATTTTACGGAAAATCTTTTCGGCGGCAAGTGGGTTGAGCCGTCCGAAGCAAAAGACCGGAAGTCGCAGGAAAAAGTTCTGGAGAATAATATACTTTGCTGGCACCGCCTGGGCTACGATTACCTCCGTCTCAGCGGAGATTTTCGTTTTTCCGCCTCTCTGGAATTCGCTTCTGCTTCAAAGAGGAGGAAAGCCGAAGACACCGCCGGCCTCTCGCGCGGAACCAGGAACTGGGCGGAAGAGGGGCGGGGCGTTATCGCTTCCTGGGAGGATTTTGAGAAATTTCCCTGGCCCCGGCTGGAGGATTTTAACCTCTGGCCGTTTGAATTTCTCGCCGAAAACGTCCCGGAAGGAATGGGGATTTTTGCCACCTTTTCCCAGGGTATTTTTGAAGTTCTCGCCA
This sequence comes from uncultured bacterium, assembly GCA_964491175.1. Classification (GTDB taxonomy): domain Bacteria; phylum Ratteibacteria; class UBA8468; order MWAK01; family MWAK01; genus JAHJUB01. The sequence goes on along the minus strand of CAZBFL010000025.1, from coordinate 8,224 downwards.
ATTCGCTTTTCGGCCTGGAGACGCTGGGCTACCTTGTTTACGACAACCCGGAACTCGTCAGGGAGGTAGCCGACAAGGTCGGCGGGCTAATCTACGCCTCGTATGAGAAGGCGTTGGGCCTGAAAAACTTGCTGGGGTTCGTTCAGGGCGATGATATGGGTTTTAAGACCGCAACCCTGGTCTCGCCGAACGTTTTAAAAGAACGTATCCTCCCCTGGCATAAAAAACTGGCGCAACTCGCCCACGAAAACAACCTGCTCTATATATTGCATAGTTGCGGGAATCTGGAAACGATTATGGAAGACCTGATTTCCGACGTGAAGATAGACGCCAAGCATTCCTTTGAAGACGCCATCATACCGGCGGCCGAATTTAAGCGGAAATACGGAAGCCGGATTGCGGTCCTGGGCGGCGTGGACGTAAATAAGATGTGCGTTCTCGGCGAAAAAGAACTTCGCGTCTATGTCCGGAAAATACTTGACGAATGCGTGCCGGGCGGCGGATATGCCCTGGGCACCGGCAATTCGGTGGCAAACTACATCCCGACGGAAAATTACCTGGCGATGCTGGACGAAGGCGCTAAATGGACACAGCAGGACAGGCGTCCCGCCTTTTGGAAAAAGGAGTAGGACAGGCGTCCCGCCTGTCAAAATATATGAATTTTAACGAAAGTAAGAAAAATACAATTGGCGAACTGAGCGAAGCGCTCAACGGCATAAACGAAAAAGAAGCGGAGGAATTCCTGGTCCGCATCCTGGATGCCCGCCGTATCTTTGTCGCCGGCGCCGGCCGGAGCGGGCTGATGCTCCGGGCTTTCGCCAAAAGACTGCGGCACCTGGGAAAAGAGAGTTATGTGGTCGGTGAAACCGTGACTCCGGCCATCGGAAAGGGCGACCTCCTGGTGGCCGCTTCCGGTTCCGGGAAGACCGGCGGCGTCCTGAATATTATGAAGCGGGCCGCGAAATACAAGGCGGGCGTGGTCTTGATAACCGCATCCCCTTCTCGGAAAAAGACCGCCGGTTTAATTATAACTGTTCCCCCTGTTTTTTCCTCCCGCCAGTTAATGGCCTCTCTTTTTGAGCAGACCCTGCTCCTCTTCTGCGATGCCGTCTGCCTGGTTCTTAAAGACCGGCTGAAGGTTTCGGAGGCGCAAATGCGGAAGAGTCACGCCAACCTGGAGTAAAAGGATGTCATTGCGAGGCCGGAGGCCGCGGCAATCTCAACCTTGAAAACGGGATTGCTTCGCTAAAAATACGCTCGCAATGACATTTTGTGTTTGAATCGGATATGCTTTTGTGGTAAAATTTTCTGTTACGTAACCCTGAAAAATGAGAGCGATTGACGTTCAGGAACTTTTTGCCGGTTTCGGCAATACGCCGGTTTTAAAGGGGGTTAATTTTTGGGTTGAGGAAGGCGAAACGACGGTAATCGCCGGAATCAGCGGTTCCGGCAAGACGGTTCTTTTAAAGACCATCGTCGGCCTGATTGCGCCGACCGGCGGAAAGATAATTCTTCACGGAAGAGATATCGCCGGATTCTCCCAAAAAAATTGGAACGAAGTCCGCCGGGAGATAGGCATGGTCTTTCAGGGCAACGCTCTTTTTGACTCGATACCGGTCTGGGAAAACGTCGGCTTTTACCTCCTGGAACACACCGACCTGCCGGCCGAGGAGGTTCGTAAGAAGGTAACCCGCAGCCTGGGCCTGGTTGACCTGAAAGGCACGGAAGATTTGCGGGTGGATGAGTTAAGCGGCGGGATGAAGAAACGGGTGGCGCTGGCGAGAACCCTTATCTTTGAACCGAAAACCATCTGTTATGACGAACCGACCGCCGGCCTGGACCCGCTGACTGCGGAAAGCATAGAAGAACTGATGCTGGATATCCAGAAAAAACTGGGCACCGCGGCGCTGATGGTTACTCACGACCGCCACCTGACCTTTGAGGTGGCTAACCGCATCGGCGTGCTTTCCGAAGGAAAAGTAGTTGGATTCGGAACCGTTTCGGAAATCAAGGAAAGCAACAACGAGATTGTCCGTGAATTTTTTCACTTCAGGGAATAACGGTTAAAGATGAAGAGATTGACGCTGGAACTGCGGGTCGGGTTCTTTGCGATGCTGGCGGTTGCGCTCATCCTTGTCTTCGCCTTTGTTAAGGGGCAGTTTTCGTTCCGGAGGGGCGGTTACGAGGTGAAAGCCGTTTTCAAATACGTGGCCGGCGTTGACCGTGGTTCCCCGGTCCAGGTGAGCGGCGTAAGGGTGGGTGAAGTCAAAAGAGTGGTCGTTGATTATTCCGGCGACCCCCGCGTCTTCGTGACCATGCACCTTGAACGCTCGGTCAAACTCGGCCGTCATTCCCAGGTCTTTATCCGCAGTTTTGGGTTAATCGGCGAAAAGTACGTGGAGATACTCCCCACCTCGCTTACCGACACCCCGCTTATCCAACCCGACGAAATACTGGTTGGAACCGAACCGCTTCCCATAGACCGCCTGCTGGCGATGGGCGAGGACCTGGGCCGGAATATCCAGAGGATGGTCGCTTCGGTGGATAAGTTGTTCGGCGACCCGAAATTCAAGGCAGAATTATACAACACCCTGGACCAACTCAAGGTTATGTCCGTCCAGGGAAACAAGACGCTGGCCGATATCCAGACGGCAGCCGTTGAACTGCAAAAGGCCTCAATCAAGGCGCAGGAAGTGCTTTCTTCCGCCGGGGACGTAGTGGAGCAGGCCAAGCCGGCGCTGGTCCGGTCCCTCTTCAATTTTCAGATCGCTTCCGCCGGCCTGGCGTCCGCTTCCCAACAGATGTCCGAGTTAATGGATAAACTCCGGAGCGACGACAGCACCCTGGGGCTTTTAATCTCTTCCGGCGAACTCTACCGCAAGATGGACGATTCGCTAGCCGACCTGGAAAGGTCGGCTGCCGAATTTGCGGCGGCGGCCGAAAACATCAAGGATCTTTCCCTTGAGGTCAAAACCGGGAAGGGAAGCGCCGGGAAGTTCCTGACCAGCGACGAACTTTATGACGAGGTAAAGAAGTTGATTTCTGAAATTCGGGCAAAACCCTGGCGATTATTGCGCCCGGGCTCATAAAAAATGTCATTCCCGCGGATATTAAGCGGGAATCCAA
>CAZBFL010000025.1:0-4998 GCA_964491175.1 uncultured bacterium | reverse complement strand
GCCTTGATAACCGGCTATTACGTGGCGCCGCCGGGCATGGGTCTTCCCGGCGCCCTGCTGGGAGTGGCCGGCGCCGGAATAATCATTCTCCTGGAGACAATGATGGAGAGGATACCGGCGCGGCGCATCTTTCTGGGCGCAATCGGCCTGATTATCGGCCTGATTTCGGCGCGGCTTCTCTTTGAAATGATCCTCCTCATCCCGCCGCGGATTGAAATTCAATACTACGTGCGCTTCTTTCTTTATTATCTCTTTTCCTACCTGGGCGTGACCATCGCCTTGCGGTATACCGGTAAATGGAGTCTGCTTTCCGGGATGATGGAAGAGGCCGAAAAGATACCGCCGCTTCTCCTGGACAGCAACGTAATCATAGACGGCCGGCTGCTGGACCTGTCCCATACCGGATTTATGGACTATCGCCTGGTCGTCCCCAGTTTTATCATTAAGGAACTGCAGACGATAGCCGATTCTTCCGATGACCTTAAGCGGCAGCGGGGCCGTCGGGGGCTGGAGATGCTCAACCGGCTGCGCCGCGACCCGGAAGTTAAGATCGCCATTGAAGACATCGACCTTCCGGAAATTACCGGGGTGGACGCCAAACTGATTCATCTGGCCCGGACCTCCCAGGCCCGCATCCTGACCAACGATTACAACCTGGCCAAAATCGCCGAAGTCCAGAATATCAAGGTGCTCAACCTCAACAGTCTTTCCACCGTCCTTAAACCCCGGTATGTCCAGGACGAACATATCCTGGTTAAGATTATCAAAGAAGGCAAAGAATCGGACCAGGGTATCGGTTACCTTGAAGACGGTACGATGGTAGTCGTGGAGGGCGGACGCAAGCACATCGGGGAATCGGTGGAGGTGGTCATCGCCAATACGATTCAAACCGCCACCGGCCGGATGCTCTTCGCGGAAATCCCCTGATACTTTTTTATGGAAAGAGCGGAACGCGGTTTCATCGACACGCTGGGCCATCGCCTTCTTGCTTTTATCCATTTCATCGGTTCGCTGGCGCTGATACTGACAAAAGTAATAACCGCCCTCCTGACCGGCCGGCTTCGGTTAACCCCGTTTCTGCAGGAATGCGATGTCTTTGGCAACCGTTCCTTCTGGACCGTCGCCCTGCTCTCTTTCTTCTTCGGGATGGTCGTTGCGATGCAGTCGGCCACCCCTTTAAAACTGACCGGTGGGGAGATTTACGTCAGCACCATCGTTACCCTCTCCGCAGTGCGGGAACTGGGCCCGGTGCTGGTGGCGTTCCTCATTTCCGGCCGGGTGGGCTCCGCCATTGCGGCGGAAATCGGCACGATGAAGATTACCGAGCAGATTGATGCCCTGAAGACTCTGGCGGTTGACCCGGTTGAGTATCTGGTTGTGCCGAAATTCGCGGCCGGATGCTTTATGCTGCCGGTTTTGACCGTAATGGCCGTTACCCTGCAAATCCTGGGCGGCTACGTAATCGGCACGACCACCCTGAACCTCAATACCAGCCTCTTCTTCTTCCAGGCCTTTCGTTTCGTCGCCACCAAGGATATTATGATAGGCCTCTTGAAAGCGTTTGTTTTCGGGGCGATTATCGTAACCATTTCCAGCCGGGAAGGTCTTTTTGCCGAAGGAGGGGCCAAAGGTGTGGGCCGCGCAACGACACTGGCGGTGGTAATCTCGCTTTTTATGGTTATCGTCGCGGACTTTATAATCACCGCGCTCTTTTACTTTATTTGATTTTTCTGCTTCATCTCCTGAAGATTCAGCCGTGGGAAGATCGGCGACGGGTCGATATTAATCGCTTCCAAAAACTCTTTCCTTGCCTCCGTTTGCCTCCCCTGCTGTAAATAGACCGCGCCCAGCGTATTATGCACCAGCGGTTGGTAAGCGTCCAGCCGGAGGGAATAGTTAAGGTATCTTTCCGCCTCCGCAAAGAACCCGGCCTGCGCCAGGGACAGCCCCAGGTTTCCGTAGCCCTGCGGCCAGTAAGGGTGATAGACGGTAACCCGTTCGTAATAGCGTATGGCTTCCTCAAAACGGCCGATGCCCAGGTATGTATTGCCGGCCACAGTAAGCAGTTCGCGGCTCTGCGGCTGAAAGGCCATCGCTTTTTCTATGTTTAAAACCGCCTGCCGGCGGTTGCCGCTGCGGTATGCGGTAAAACTCTTCTGGCCGTAGAAATCGGCCGCTATGGGCCGCCAGCCGAATCCGTAGGCGCACAGAGTCAGAATCACGGCAAACCCCGTCAACATCCCCTCCTCTGTTTTACGGCTCAGAACAAAAGGCCCCTTTTTCTCTCTCCCGAAAACCGCCAGAAATCCGGTAAAGAGCCAGAAAAGGAAAAGGGTTGCCGGCCGCTGCAGCGGAGACGAAAGCAACGACGCCGTCAGGCAACCCAGGACGGATGCCGTCAGGAAAAACGGCAGGAAATCCGCTTTCTCTTTTGCCGACCGCCGGCTGACCTTTCCGGCAAAGGACAACAGCAATACCAGGAAAGTCAGGAAGGAAAAACCGCCCAATATTCCGGTTTCCGCCAGAATCTGCAGGTATTCATTGTGGCTGGTGCCCGGTTCAAGTTTGCCTTTAAACGTTTTGAGCAACTCCTCCGAGTAGAAACGGGGGACGACCTCGTTCAGGTTTCCGGCGCCGACCCCAACGACCGGGCGGCTGCGAAAAGCCCCAAGCGTTGCCTGCCAGATAAGCAAACGGCTGCGCAGTGACGACGGAATTTCCCTCATGTCATTCTGAGGCGTGTTTTGCCGAAGAATCTCGCTTCTCCCGCCGATAACCTTCTCTCCGGCCAGATTATAATTACGCGCGAAAAAGAATCCGGTCAGCAGCGCAAGGGCGATCACCGTACCGATAAACCACCTACCCCGATTGTCATTGCGAGCGTTTTTGGCGAAGCAATCTCGTTGTTGCCGCGGTAGTCCCATCCAAACCCCCGCCATAAACAACAGCGCTATAATCAAGGCAAAATACGACCCTCGCGTATGGGTCATAATGAAATGCGCATAGACAATCGGCAGACTCGCGAGGCTAAAGCCCCGCACCAATCTAATCTTATAATTCCTCTCCCCTGCGGGGAGAGGTGAGGTGAGGGGGGCGGTATAAAAGAACCCCCCGTACAGCAGCAGCGGCAGCATCATCAACTCATACTCGGCGACGAAATTCCGGTGCCCGAAAGTGGAGATGGCGCCCCGAAAAGGTCCGGCCAGGTGCACAAAATCATAACCGAACGCCTGGAAAATACCGTAAACGGCCACCGGCAGGGCAGGCAGAATCAGAAAAGGAATCAGGGTTTTTATTTCAAAAATTTCCCAGCGGCCGGCGATTAAAAAGAAGAGGCTGAACCCCAGGACAAGGTTGGCAATATTCAAAAGCCCCGACTGGAGGTTGATTGCTCCGCCCAGGGAAAGAAGGCTGAAAAAGAAGAAAGCCAGCCAAGGAAAGACAAATACCGGAACGGACAAATTGTCATTGCGAGCGTGTTTTGCGAATAAAAAAATAAAAACCATCCCCCACCGCCACAAGAACCACTTCGGCAGTTCATAGCCCTCGCGGAGGAAGACCCAGAACACCAGGGGCATAAGAACAGCCAATCCCGCCAGAATCCTCTTATCAATACGCATTCCTGAACGCCAGCGGCGTGGCCAGCAATATGACCATATCCAGCCAGACGCTCCAGTTTTCTATGTAAAAAAGGTCGTAGGCCAGGCGTTCCTCAGGCATCAGGTGGCCCCCGCGCAGGCCGTGAATCTGCGCCCAGCCGGTCAGCCCCGGTTTAACCTTCAGCCGCCGTTCAAAATCAGGCGTCTGGAAATAGGACAGGTCCGCAAGCGCAATCGGCCGCGGTCCCACCAGGCTCATCCGGCCGGTAAAGACGTTGAAGAGTTGGGGTAGTTCATCCAGGTTAAAACGGCGCAGTACGCCGCCTGCCCGGGTAAGGCGGCGGTCGTCCTTCTCGGTCCAGGCCGCGCCGCTGGCCGCCGCGCGCATCGTGCGGAATTTGAAAATCACAAAAGTCTGGCCGGAATAACCGGTCCGTTCCTGCCGGAAGAAGACCGGCCCCCGGGAAGTCAGTTTCACCAGGATGGAGACGGCCAAAAGAAGCGGGGAGCAAACGACAATCAGGAGGGCGCTCAAAAAAACGTCCAGCGTCCTTTTAACCAGGCGGTTGCCGAACCGCTCCAGCGCGGTTTCGGAAAAGGTCAGCATCGGCAGGCCGGCCAGCGAATCAAAAGAAGCGGTGCTGCGGGAAACCTCGTAATTCTCCGGCAGAAAGAAGACCTTAATCCCTTTTTCCTTGGCGCGGTTCAGCAGTTCGGAGACCGTTGCCGCAGCCAGCCGTTCCGCGCAGATGACGGCGGTCAACTCGCCGGAGTCCAGGTATTTTTCCGTCTCGGCCAGGACCTCTCCTTCGGACGGGTCCAGGAAACCAAGTATCCGGCAGCGGATTTTGTGGCGCTCCAGGCGTTCTTTCAGGCGCCCGCCGGACGCCGGGTTCGCCAGAATGAGCAGCCCGGCCGGTTGCCCGGTGAAAAGACTGAAACGCATAAAGACCAGCCGGAAGAGATAAAGGAAGATAAGGCTGAAACCGAGGGCCAGAGCGACCACCAGCCGCGAAAATTCCACCCCCCGGTAGAAAAAGGTCCCGCTTAACAAAAGCACGGTCGCCCAGAACGTCCCCTGAATGAGCCGCAGGGTAACGATGAGGAATTCCGGGAAATCGTCGTGCCGGTACAGCCCGAACGCTTTCAGGATAATAATCCAGCCGGCCGCAAAGAGAGCGGCCGTCCTGGCGTAGACAGACAAAGACGGCGCAACCCTGGGCGGAAAGACGCCGCCGTAGAAGCGCAGATAATACGCCAGCAGGAACGAACCGAAAACAATCCCCGCGTCGATCAGCAGCGAAAACTCTATCCTCCGTTTCATCTTCTATGTCATTGCGAGCCTCGCCAAAGGCGGGCGCGGCAATCTCATCCCAATATTTTCTCATATCCTTCCACC
>CAZBFL010000024.1:9215-10757 GCA_964491175.1 uncultured bacterium | reverse complement strand
AGGCCGCTGGGAATTTTGGGATAAAAATAGGTGCTCTTGCGCGGCAGAATCACTTTCTTCTCCCAGACCTCGTGGAGCCGAAGGGGCAAAAGAGGCGGCAGAAAAAAAACGACCCCGCCTTCCCGGTGCGCCTTGTCCGAAAGCGATTGCGCATCCGGGTCAAAAGAAACTTCGTCATCGCTTCGACTAAGGATTTGGTTGATGATTGTCCTCTGCAAAAAAGAGACCTCCAGTTCCGCTTCCTTTTCTTCGGGAACGGCAAAACGGAAAAATTTACCGCTAACCGTTGCCCCGAGCCAGCCGGAAGAAAGGTTACCCAGCAGACTTTTCAAGTCCGGTTCCGGCTGGAATTGAAACCGCTCCCAAACCGGGGCAAGGTCCTGTTCCGTCAGTCCGGAAAGATACCGATGGAAAGGCAGAACCGTGGTGTCGTCCGAAAAGGAATTCAGGAAATAAGTCAGGACAAACCCGCAGGATTCGCTCCCCTGCTGCACAAAATGTTGATACGCGCTGCTGTAACGATGGTGTCCGTCCGCGATAAAAACCTTCTGGCCGGAAAAAATTTCCGGCAATTCCGGAAACGGCCTTATCTTCCAGAAAGAAAATTTGACTCCGCGGTCATCCTCATAACTAATAAACGGCGGCTCCTTTTCCGCTTCGGCGGCAATCGTTTCCGCAATCATCTTCCGGTCGCGGTAAAGGATGATAATCGGGCAGAAATTGGCTTCCACCTCGCCGAGCAGCTGGAACTGTTCCTGCCTGATGCCGGGGATAGTCTCCTCGTGCGGATAGACGGAACCTTTCTTCAATTCTTCCAGTCCGAGCAGCGCAACCAACCCCCGGCCGGTGCGCGGGAGGCCGTTAAATTGGTAGTCCTGCCGGCACCAGTAAAACGCGGGTTCCTCATCCTGAAAAAAGACCGGCTGCTCCAGCCAGTCCTGGAAATCCCGTTTGGCCGCCGCAAAACTCTCCGGCAGGATAAGCCGCACAACGTTGTGGGGACTGCGTTCCAGCAGACCATTTTTTTCTTCGGGCGAAATCACATCGTACGGCGGCGCCAGCAGTTCCCGGTACGAATTCCGTTCGGGACGGTAAAAGAAACCTTTGAAAGGGACGATTTTAGCCATAGGTAAAATTGTACCGGAAATTATCTCCAGGAAATTTCCTCGTAATCCTCACCCGGGACAGTCAGACTTAAACTTCCCTGACGAGGCAGTCTTTTCAGGATATGGTTATCCCGCCGGACTTCAATAAAGAACTCAAACCCTGAACCGGCGGCGAGGTTCAGTTCCTTCCAGGGAAAGGCGACTTCAACAATTGCATCCTGAGCGATGGGAAAAGGGTAACTCTGCGGAACTATTTTACCATTTTCCGCCTTAAAACTCCATTGTCCGGCCGGACCGAAGTTGAGAAGAAAAATAAAGTCGTCTTCTTCGGCGGCGGCCGGGTCCAAATCCAACCTGAGATAAAGGTTCTCCCGGTCCCAGCCAAAATAAAAATCATCAATCACCGCTCCCTGCTGCTGGTGCATCGCGCCGGAAA
>CAZBFL010000024.1:6928-9115 GCA_964491175.1 uncultured bacterium | reverse complement strand
AGATTGAGCGTTTCATCGCTCACCGCGCCTTCCGGAGGCCAGCAGCCGGCCGGGTCTTTCCCGAAGGTGTCCCGGTGCAGTTCCCGCGCCATCCGGACCTGCAGACCGGCGTCTTCCGGCAGAGGCAAAGGAGCGGAAAGAAGAAGCGGCAGTATGGGATGGTAATAAGGGGAGGTGGAAATTTCAATCTGCCCTTCACCAAGCATCTTTTTCCAGAGGGGAACGATTCTGCCCATAACTTCGTATTGAAAATCCAACAGCAGCGTCTTTTCCTCTTCCGTATAATCGCGCCCCTTGCGGGTAAGTTCCTTCAGCACATTATCTTCCCGCCTGAGGTCCGGGTGGAACCAAGCCAGGTTGAAAAGGACCTGCAGGTCGCGCCACTCCGCCGTAGAAAAATCACCTGCCTTCCCTTCCAATTCCTCGCTGGAAGCGGTACGCCCCCGCTTGCTCAAAAGTTGCCGGTAGCGCGGAAAGAGCGGCACCATCGTATCCCAGTTCAGGGAGAAAAAGTTGTGCAGGAGAAATAACTTATCCGCGGCATCCAGGATATCGGCCGGCCGGTAACTCAATTCCAGGAACCGGTCGGAAGCCCGCCGGCTCACGATATCAAGAATTTGGGCAATCAGGACCGGCGTGATGTTAAACGTCGCCTTTATTTCCGGAAAACGGTTCAGCACCCGGGAAAACCCGTAATAGTCCTTGATGGCGTGCAGCCGGACCCAGGGCATTCGGTAAACTCCGGCGGCATAGTCAAGGTAACAGGGCTGGTGGAAGTGCCATATAAAAACGACCGGGAGAGGTTTGGACATCGGAACATCCCCCTCACCTTACATCCTCTCCCCAACGGGGAGAGGGAAAGGGTGAGGGGGCGATCATGTAGCGATATAACGCCAAATATTTTTGGGCGGAATTGGCCCAGGAAAAATCAGAAGCAAAAGCGTTGGAAACAAGTTTAAGCCAGTCTTTTTTATTGCGGTAAACGCCGCCGGCCTTTCCGATGGCGTCCAGCAGACCGCCGGCGTCGGCCGGAACAAAACTGAAGCCGTTTCCGCCCTCGCCGTCAAAATTGAAGACCGAATCGGCCAACCCGCCGGTTTTACGCACAACCGGAATAGTGCCGTAACGAAGAGCTATCATCTGACCCAAACCACAGGGTTCAAAAAGGGAAGGCATCAGAAAAAAGTCGGCTCCGCCGTAAATCAGGTGGGCCAACTCTTCATTATACCCGGACCGGAACCCAAAAGCGCCTCCATATTTTTTAACGGATGCTTCAAAAAATTTTTCATACTCCGGAAGCCCGCTGCCCAGGATAACCAAATTAAATCCCCGCCTTAAAATCTGCGGCAACGCTTCCATTACCATATCAAAACCCTTGGGCGGCACCAGGCGGCTCACCACACCCAGAAGCGGATTATCAGACGGCTTTAAAGAAAATTGCCGGGCTAATTCCGTTTTGTTTCCGGATTTTCCGGACAAGTTCTCTTTTCCGTAGTTATGCTTGAGAAACGGGTCAGTCTCCGGGTTCCAGTACTGATAATCAATTCCGTTCAGGATGCCGGTCAGGTCCTTTGCCCGCTTGCTTATAACCCCCTCCAGTTTCTGCCCGAACTCTTCGGTTTTAATCTCCTCGCCGTACGTGGAACTGACCGTGGTAATCCGGTCCGCCCAGAGAAGCCCGGCTTTAAGCAGATTTATCTGACCGTAAAACTCCAAACCTTCCGGGTTAAAAAGATTGTCCGGCAACGAAAGCACCGGCCATTCATCTTTCGGAAAAATACCCTGGTAACCCAGGTTATGGATGGTGATAATACTTTTCATTCTCCGGTAAAACGGGTCCGTTGAAAATATCTCCTTCAAATATACCGGCAGCAGACCGGTATGCCAGTCGTGGCAGTGTATGATGTCCGGTTGAAAATTTAAACCGGTCATAGATTGAAGGACGGCCCGGGAAAAGAAACCGAACCGTAAAAGGTTGTCCGGGTAATCCTTGCCGGCTGGTCCGTAAATAGTATCCCGGCCAAATAGTTCCGGCTGGTCGCAAAAAAGATACTCCACCTTCTGCTTTTTCAGGGAAAGAATCCTTAAAATCCGGTCTTTGCCGGCAAAGTTGAGCGTCATTTCCAGGACCGTCGAACACTCTTTTTCAAAATTTGCGAGCCGGCGGTAAAATGGCAGGATAACCTT
>CAZBFL010000024.1:0-6828 GCA_964491175.1 uncultured bacterium | reverse complement strand
TCGGCCAGGAATTCCGGCAGGGAACCGATTACGTCCGCCAGCCCGCCGGTCTTGAAAAATGGCACAGATTCCGCCGCCGCAAAGAGTATCTTCATCTTCATAATGCTTGTAAGTTTAGCACAATTAGGCGGACTTTGACAAAATAATTTAATGCGGTATAATTGGTAGTAAACATTTACGACACGGAGGTTCGGAATGGTTAAATTGGGCGAACGGATACAGGAAGCGGATTGGAAAACGGAAAAGCACGTTCCGGTGATTGACGGCCCGGACAAGGTAAAAGCGGACGAATTCTTTGAAGTGAAAGTCGCCGTGGGCAAGGAGATTGCGCATCCGAATACCACCGAACATCATATCCGGTGGATCACACTCTTTTTCCATCCGGAAGGTGATAAATTTACTTACCAGGTCGGCCACTATGAATTCACCGGTCACGGCGAATCAACCCAGGGGCCGAACACGGGACCGGTCTATACCCATCCCGGGATTACGACATCTTTAAAAATCAATAAACCGGGAACACTCTATGCGCTGGCCCTGTGCAACATTCACGGATTATGGCAATCCGCCAGGGTAATTTCGGTAAACGGTTAGGGGGAGGTTATGGCTAACGTTAAAAAAACAGGCGAGGTCTATCAGTGCGAAATCTGCGGGAACGTCGTCAAGGTGCTGGAAGTGGGCGGCGGCGAACTGGTCTGCTGCGGACAGCCGATGACGCTAATTGAAGAAAAGAAATAAAAAAAGACGTTTTCCAAACGGAGGGTGAATGGATAAGTGGCGATGTCTGGTCTGCGGATATATTTATGACCCCTTAATCGGGGACCCGGACAACGGCATCAACCCGGGGACCGCTTTTGAACAACTGCCGGAGACCTGGGTCTGCCCGGAGTGCGGCGTGGGAAAAGACCAGTTTGAAAAGATATAATGGAACAAAACGAGGTTACTTTTAAGATTGCCGGCGAGGCGGGCCAGGGACTGAACGTTTCCGCCCTGAACCTGGCACGAACGTTCACCCGGAAAGGTTTTCACGCCTTTCTCCTGACCGAGAACCCCAACTCCATAAAACTGGAACCCACCTGGTGTTCCTTGAGGGTAAGCAGCAACCTGTTAGCCGGCCAAACCGAACGGGTTGACGTTCTGGTGGCTTTGAAACCCGAAGCCATTCTGCGTCACCAGGCGGAGGTATCGGACGGCGGCTTCATCATCTGCGACGAAAACGCCGTAAATTCGGAAAAGGAAAAACAGTCAGCAAAGATCGGGTACTTGCCGGTGCCGCTTTCCAAAATAGTAAAGAAATGAAGGCCCCGGATTTGATACGCAACACCATCGCCCTGGGCGCCTTTCTGGCCCTGATCGACTACCCTCCGGACGGGATGAAAAAGATTATCGCCGATGGCTTCGCGCGGAAAGGCGAAGCGGTTGTCAACCAGAACATCTCGGCGCTGGAAACCGGTTTCAGTTTTGTGCAAAGCAATTACGGAAATTTTATCCGAAAACGCCTGCCCGAGGAAAACGGTCCGGCGCGGCTCTTCCTGACCGGAAACGAGGCGCTTTCGCTGGGAGCCATCAGAGCCGGCTGCAAACTGCTGGCTGCCTATCCGATGACGCCGTCTTCACCAATCCTCCATTATCTCGCTTCCAAAGAACAGGAATATAATATCGTGGTCAAGCATACCGAGGATGAAATCGCGGCTATGAATATGGCGATCGGCGCCAATTTTGCCGGGGTACGGGCAATGACCTGCACTTCAGGCGGCGGCTTTTCCCTGATGGTGGAAGCGCTGAGCCTGGCCGGGCAGAGCGAAACGCCGGTCGTGGCGGTGGTCGGCCAGCGGCCCGGACCAAGCACCGGCCAGCCGACCCACACCGGCCAGGGAGAATTACAGTTTTTGATTTCCGCTTCACAGGGTGAATTTCCCAGAATCATTATCGCGCCCGGCGATGCGGCCGAGACCTTCCGGGAGACCTTTAACGCCTTCAATCTGGCGGAAAAGTTCCAGGTCCCGGTCCTGATCCTGACCGACAAGTACCTGGCGGAAAGTTATACCGATTGGCCGGAACTTAAAAACGATGACCTGAAGGTTGACCGCGGTAAGTTATTGACCGAAGAGCAACTATCCGCGGAAAAAGATTACCGGCGTTATCAGATTACGCCCGACGGAATTTCGCCCCGGTCCGTCCCTTCCCAAAAGAACGGTATTCACGTCGCCACCAGTTATGAACACGACGAATCCGGCTGGTATCAGGAAGACCCGGCCGGAGTTAAGAAGATGTACGATAAGCGGTTCGCCAAAATGCCCTTCATTCTGAAGGAGATGAAGGAACCAAAACTTTACGGACCGGACGAAGCGCAAATAACGCTTCTGGCCTGGGGTTCTACCAAAGGCCCGGCGCTGGAAGCCATGGAACGCCTGGCAAACGAAGGCATCACGGCCAACCTGGTTCATCTGACCTATCTGTGGCCGCTACCCGTTGAAGCGCTGTCCGGACTGATTGAAAGCGCGCAACAAACGCTGATGATTGAAGGAAACCATAACGGACAATTGGCGCAGGTCATCCGTCAGGAGACCGGAATTAAAATTGACCATATTTTAACAAAATATGACGGGCAGCCCTTCTACCCGGCTGATATTTGCGTAAAAGTCAAGGAGATACTCTGATGGCTACGCCGCTGGAATTAAAAACAGAACATAATCCATCCTGGTGCCTGGGCTGCGGTAATTACGGGATTCTCAGCGGTCTGAAAGCGGCTATCAGCCAGGCCGGACTTGAGCCGCACCTCACGGTATTGGTCTCCGGCATCGGTTGCTCCGGAAAAGACCCTCACTTCTTTAAAACTTATGGTTTTGAAGGCATCCACGGCCGGGTTCTGCCGGTGGCCACCGCCATCCGGCTGGCCAATCACCGCCTGAAAGTAATCGGCTGCGCCGGAGACGGCGACGCCTACGGAATCGGCGGCAACCATTTCCTGCATACGATGCGCCGCAACGTTGAGATAACTTACCTGGTCCACGACAACCAGATTTACGGCTTGACCACCGGGCAAACTTCGCCGACCAGCATTAAGGGATTCGCCACTAAATCCACGCCTTTTGGTGTTATTGAAGAACCGGTTAATCCCGTCAGCCTGGCGATTGCTGCCGGCGCCACCTTTGCGGCGCGCGCTTTTGTGGGCGAGTTCAATCACTTCAAGCAGGTCCTGGTACAGGCCTTGCAGCACAAAGGTTTTGCTCTGGTTGATATCCTCCAGCCCTGCGTCACTTTCAACTACCTGAATACCTACCAGTGGTTCAGCCAGCGTGTTTACAAACTGGAAGATGAATCCGGCTATAAACCGCCGGACCGGATGCAGGCGTTTAGCCGGGCGCAGGAATGGGGAGAACGGATTCCAATCGGGGTTTTCTTTCAGGAGACCAAACCGACCTACGAGGACCAGTTGCCGCAGATAAAAGAGAGACCGCTCGCCGAACAAAACATCTCTTCCGTTGATATTAAAAAGTCACTCGCAGAATTTATTTAAACCTATTCCTTCTTGCCTCTGATAGCGCCGATCTTGCCCTGAAGGGTCCCCATCGGACAGATTACACACCAGGTTCTTTCCCGGATAAATATGCCCAGGGCGATGGCAACTAAAGTGGACAACAGGCACATCTGAACAAAAACAAAACCGATTTTAGGAAAAGTTTTTTCAACGGTTGCCAGCCGGAAGATAAAAAAGCTGATAAAAAACGCAAAAATAACCCACCGGAACCATTTTTTCAAGAACAAGCGGGGAACCTGTCTTTTAAAACTTGCCTGGCTCAAAACAAGGTCCAGGAAAGAACCGCGCGGGCAGAACCGGCTGCACCAGAGCCGGCCCCTGAAATAGGAGAGTACCAGGAAAAAGAGCATCATCAAAAAAACCAGGTAACCCATCGGCGCGTAAAATAACCCCCCGAAAATTATCAGGGGCAGAAACCAGACCATGATTTTTTGGACGCTCTTTTTTTCCATCTCCTTGCCTGCTATTCTTTTCTCCTGGCCAATTTCTTGTCCACCAGAGCCCAGGCGGCGGAACCGGATTTCTGCTTCAGTTCCGATGCTATCCCGGCGGCGGTCTCTTCCTCCTCAACCTGTTCCCTGACAAACCACTGAAGAAAAGAGAAAGCGTCCTTATCGCCTGATTCCCCGGCAATGCCGCAGAGCCGCTTGATCAACCCGGTTACTTTCTGTTCGTGTTTGTAAACCTGTTCAAAGAGAACCGGAAACGAAGTAAACTTTACCGGCGGCCGGTCAATCGCCTTTAAAATAACTTTTTCTCCCCGGTTGACCAAAAAATCATACAGCTTCATTCCGTGCGCCCACTCCTCCCGAAACTGAACCTTCAGCCAGTGCGCGGCTCCCGCAAGCGAAATAGAATCGCAGTAAGCCGCCATGGACAGGTAGAGATACGCCGAATAAAATTCTTTGTTAATCTGGTCGTTCAGGGCATCCCGCAATTTTTTATTCACGAACCCTCCCCTTTCTGCGCCTGATTCTGCTTGACGGAAGAGGCGACCTTGGCGCCCAGCTCAAAAACTTTTTCCAGACAATCGATCCGTTCCAGCACCTTGCCTTTCTCATCCACGCCCCGGCACAAAATCTCTTCCCGGTAACTGGCGTCGATAACCGCAAAAAAGTTCTTGACAATGGAGCGGGCGTTTACAAAAAAATCTTCGCGATTGGAGGCCTCCACCGAAATAAATGCGCCCACCTTTTCTTTTTTAACCGTATTTTTCTTCAGGATAAATTTGGCCCGCCAGAGGCATTGAAAACGGTCAATCATAATCTTTACCTGGGCGGTAATGCTTCCGAAAAATACCGGTGAAGCCATAATGATGGCGTCCGCTTCCAGAATTTTCCGGTACAGGCCCTGCATATCGTCCTCAATTATGCAGGAGCCGTCGTCTTTGAGGTTTGCACATTCCTGGCAGGGAGCGATCTTCAGGGTGTTCAGTATTACTTTCTCGGTCTCAGCGCCGATACTCCGGGCGCCTTCCAGCGCCTTGTCAAGCAGGATATCCGTATTTCCGCCAATCCTGGGGCTTCCGTTTATCCCGATTATCTTCATTGTTTTGAAAAATAAGTATATCACTTTTTCCGATGCGGGTCAATTTGACACTTGCTTCTATTTTTTTCTTGCATTACAATAATAGCCGGGAGGTGAATTATGGAAGAAAAGGAGATTGGACAGGTTTTAGATTTTTTTAAGCACGTCAACGTAATTGCGATAAAGCTTTCCGGGGAACTTTCGGTCGGCGACCGCATCCACATCAAGGGCCACACCACCGACTTCATCCAGGAAGTATCTTCAATCCAAATCGAGCATCAGCCCGTCACTAAAGCAAAAGCCGGAGACGACGTGGGAATTAAAATTTCGGAAAATGTCCGGCACGGGGACAAGGTATTCAAGGTTATCGCCGACTGAAATTAAGCCATAAAATTCGTTTCTCTTTACGGAACCAGGTCAGTTGACGTTTGGCGTAATTCCTGGTCTTCTGTTTGATGATTTTTTTGGCCTCCGGCAGGGATATTTTTCCGGAAAGATACGCGGCCGTTTCCCGGTAGCCGATCGCTTCAAAAGCCGGCAGAGTAAAATCATAACGTTCGCGGAGCGCTTTTACTTCCGCCGGAAAACCGGCCGCAAAAATATCCTCAACCCGCCGGTCGATCCGGCAATAAAGCTCCTCCCTGTCACGGTGAACGCCAAAAAGACGGAACGGATGGGCAAACCGCTTGGTCTGACGCCGCAGAGCCGAAATGGTCTTGCCGGTCGCCAGATAAACCTCCAGCGCCCGGCCCAGCCGGTAGGTATCGTTGGGGTGAATCCGTTTGGCTGCCTCAGGGTCCACCCGCTCCAACCGGGAAAGGAGTTCTTCCGGACCAACGCCGTGCAGTTCCTTTCTTACTTCCAGGACGGCTGCCTGTTCCGGGACTTCAAAAAATCCGTCCAGGACCGCCCTCAGATAAAGACCGCTTCCACCCACCAAAATGGGAACCTTTTTGCGTTCGATAATTTCCGGAATTAATAAACGAACCTTCTCGGCATACCGGTAAGCATTCGCATTTTCTTCCGGAGAAAGGCAGTCGATAAGGTGGTGGGGAACTCTCTTCCTTTCCGAAGCGTTTGGTTTGGCGGTCCCCAGGTCAAGGCCGCAATAGAACTGAAAAGCGTCGGCGGAAATTATCTCCCCGCCTATCTTTTCGGCCAGAATTAAACCGGCTTCGCTCTTGCCGGCAGCAGTGGGTCCGCAAACAACCAGAACGACCGGCCCGGAAAGAGCAGGACCATTATTTTCCTTCCGCTGCCAGGAGTTCTTTTCCGTATTCAATTCCGGCGATAACCGCAGAATCGTCACTGCGCAGCGTCCTTCCTTTACCGCTTTCCGGGCTGAAAAAAACCCTTTCCCGGTAAAGTTTCAAAAAACGTTTATTGAAATCCTCGAAACTGGAACCGTAGATATGATAGGAATCGGTAACGTCAACGTATGACCCGATTGATACCGGCTGTTTTATCTTTTCCTGAATCTGAGCCGCCAGGACTTTCTGAAGGTCGGTTAATCCGTAAATATTCATATAGGCGGCCCGGTAGGCATCCCGGCTGCGCCAGTGAGTGTGCATCTGAAGGTTATACCCGTCTCCTTCCGAAAAAAGACGGCACCAGACCCGTTGGAGGCAGGGCGGGTCGTCGGTTCCCGGGTCAACCAGCGGCATCCAGGTAATGCCCTGGGCGCGCCGGCTGTGCGGCTGTTCCGAAAGTTTCCGGACAATATAGTCCAATTGGTTAACGCTTTTGAAAGGAAGCTTCTT
>CAZBFL010000023.1:0-10851 GCA_964491175.1 uncultured bacterium | reverse complement strand
GAAGGAAACAAATTTCTTAAACAGTGAGGGTGACACTTAATGGAGAATAAACGATTAGTCGTTTTAGGAATAGCGTTAAGCCATTTCGGTTTTTTGGGGTCCACCTTCAGTATCTTGGTGTAGAGGACCGCCAGGATATCGGCCATGGAAAGGCTGCTGCCCACGTGGCCGCTCTTGCCCTGGTGGGTCATCCGGACTGCTGCGGCCCGGATACGGCTGGAAAAACAGCGGTAATTATCGAATCGGTCTTTCATAAAGTTCATCTCCCGCTGCGCTTACATTTTTATCAAAGTTTAAAGTGTTTAACTGCGGCGGCGATGGCTTTGTCCATAAGGCCGAGCATGAAGTCAACCGAATCTTTGGTTATGTTCAGCGCCGGCGCAATTACCAGGATGTCCCCGTTGTTGCGCAGAATCATCCCTTTTTTCCAACAATAATCCCGAATCCAGCCGCCGACTTTCAATTTTGGGTCAAGCGGCTTTTTGTTCTGGCGGTCCGCTACCAGTTCCACCGCAAGAAGCATGCCGAAATATATATTTTATCAGGATTTTCAGGATAAGATGCTTTCTGATTTAAAATTGCTACGTCGGGCTGGTCCAGATAGTAGTGACCGCAACTGGCCGTCGCCTTATAGGCCAGGGCCGGGTCTTTCCACAATTCAACCGGCTTAATGTCTTTCAGGTCTGCCGGCAGCCACTTCTGCCAGCGGTTGTCCGAAAAGACTTTTTCGGACAAGGTCCTCCGGAACAATTCGCCGGACGGTACCAAGTAGGAAAGACGCATCAAAACCTTTGTTTCGGTGACGCCAAATTCCGGAGCTGCATTCAATGAAGAGATACCCAGAACCGGGTGTATTTTGAGGCTTTCTTCATCCAGGTAGTCGGCGTTATGCTCCTTCAGAAAAAAACCGTTTTCGCGGGCAATGGCGGCTAATTGGCCGGCAACGTCTGGATTAAAAAAACCGTAGTTGTTATCCATTTTAACCAGAGCACCGGTTTGACCCACGGCAAAACTTGGCAGGGTAAGATTTTTTTGATTTAAGAAACTTCTTCAGGAGCATCAGAAAACTGCGAAATTGGGCCGGCTTTGTCAGTCCTCCCCGTATATCTTCGGTACCCACCTCATAGACGATCTCCGGCAGACCCAACTTCTCTCTTTCGTTCTCCAAATAGGCAATCAGATCGACGGTGTCCCCGATAATGGTTTCTATGTCTTTACGGTCTCCCTTCAAGAACGGATTCTTTGTCGGATCGATATGGATAAGGTCGAAAACAGCCTTAAGATCGGCCAAAAAAGACTCTTTGCCTATCTTTTGAAGCGATCCAAAAATTTATATAACGGTAAAAAGTCTCCGAGCATGGGCACTCCTTTTCAATCTTCTTCAGGACAAGGGACAATATTAAGATTCCGCTTCTTCCCGGGCAATCCGGCACCAGCGAACAACATTGTCCGGATTGCGGCCGATTGTATGATTGTCTTTCATGATTATTTCCAGACGGCAGTTCCGGGCGATACGAATTGCCTCACGCAATTCTTTCCGCACAAGGTCTTCGTCAAGAACCGGGGAGGCCAAATGGGCCGGGTTTGGTTTCAGGGAAAAGATGTAGTCTGAACCGATCTTTTCCGCCATCGCGGTTAGATTTGACCAGGGAGAGACGGAAATGCGGCGGAGGCGTGGGGTTTTTTTTACAACTTCCCAACGACGATCCATTGCCTCACAGCACCCGTAACAATTGAGTCCGAATCGGGAAAGGATCGGAAATTGATATTGAAAGATGAATTCTTCAAACATCCGCGGTGATACGCTGGTCGTTTCCTGGCTTTCGCAGAAACCCCACATATCAACGGTTCTGACCATCCCGGGCACGAATCCGGGCGCCGGAAGTTCTTCGGTGTAACCAAAACCCCCGGAACCGACATATTTATCAATATTTAAACTGAGCAATCCCTTATCCTGCAAAAAATCAAGTTTAGCCATAATACCGTCTCTAAGGAAAGCCATCAGACGGTGGATCCCTTTAGGAAAATCATGCATATCATAGAGGACCTGACTAAAACCGCGCAGTTTTATCAGGGTATGAGTAAGTCCCAGGCTCCACCACCACAGCCCCTGTATTCTGACGTCCAGCCATTCACCCAAAACCTCTTCAGCCAACTCTTTCAACTTCTCCGTTGCCGGATAGTTAACCCTTATCTCCGGAAAACGAAGTTTGCCAAGATCAAGCCACTCTTTAATGGGTGCATCCCAAACATAAGAACCGCCGTCCTTGCCGCCGATAACAGTTTCATGCACCCCCCAATCGCTCTCTTCGTAAACATAGTTCAAATCAAAGAACGGCTCAATGACGCGGTCGTCGTCCATCCGCTCTCCCCAGAAGATCTCTTTGTGTAACCTTATCTCCCACTCTCTGGCCAGTCTTCCCCGGCAGCGCAGTTGACTGCCGTCAATTATCTCGTTCCAGCCGTTCTCCGGGTCACAGAAGATTAAAGGACGGGTCTTTTTGAGGGAATTATGGCAAATCCACCGGTTTCTCTTTTCTTTCTGAACCGGTTTGGCGGCAATACCAGCCGTTTTCTCCGCCAATCCTTTGATAATAATTGCGTCTTCCGGGCTAATTCTTATCTCATCGACCCGCACTTTTGTCTGGAAGATCGAAGAAGGATTCTGCGCAATCTTTTGGTCGTTCATTCTTAATTAATCAATCTTTTTTCGGGTACAACCTTCCTTTCGGACAACAGGTGTTGTCAGGGTGTAAAAAAGAGGTTACATTTCGATGAGGTTCACTTCCTTGACCATGCTCTTTTTTTTATCCGGGATCAAATAGGTCTTGACCTCAAAAGGTTTCAGCCTTGCCTGCCAAGAAAGGTTTAATTTTGGCAAGGATATTTTAACCCGACCGGTCCGCCCTTCTGTTTCGTAACACCTCAAAATAAGACCGCGGTTATCTTCTGATTCTTTTAAAACAGTGGTTATCACGTTCTTCGCGTCAGATTTCACAAAAGAATCTGTCAGGGGCAGAGAACCGGAATGGTTGTGATGAACCAGAAGTAAAGGATGGAAGTTGAATTCATCGGCTAACCTGGATGCTTTCCCCTTGTGAAGCGGACCGGCGTGCGGAAAGAGGCGGTAAGAAAAAGCGTGGATTCCCTGGTCCATGTACCGGTAAAGGTGCGACGGATTGAGTTTGGCGCCGGCAAAATCGCCGTGTGCAAAAACAGCGCTTCTTAAAACGGTTATTCTCATCTCCGCGTCTTTAACATCAAAACTATAACGTCCGTTATTGGCAACCGTCAGGCCGTACTCAACTTCGTTGCCCCGGGAATTGGTCGTCTGCCCGGTGACATCAAACCACTGGTGGCCCGGTTCTTCCTTGCCGTCAACCGGCCTCTCCGTAAATCCGTAAGCGGTCTGATAGGTTGCCTTCGGATTCTTAAGTTTAACCGGAAAACAGAACTTTAGAATTCGGTGTTTTTCACGCCAGTCGATCAGAAGTTTTGACTCTAAAAATTTCAAATCGCGGTAAAGAATAAAATCTTGGTAGAGGCGGGATTCATTGAAGCGGTATCCAACCCTGGCCACCGTCCGTACCGGGCCTCTCTCTACAACCTCAATCGCTGTCTTTTGAAAGCAACCGATCTTTTCCCGGTATTCGTCCCGGCCGTGCCCCCAGGCATCTGATTCATCCCTGAGCACAATCGGAACGCCGGCCGGTCCGGACAAAACCTCAAGCTGGTTTTTAAGGTCAAAGAATGAATCCAGATAACCGGTCTTCCTGGAAATATCAATCTTGAACCAGCGGTTTTCAAGGATTGTTCCATTAATCTTCAGGAGGCCGGCCATGTCATTGGCGGCTGATGACCTATCCTCTCCTTGACCCAGCAAATACGTCCGGTATCCCAGAGCGGGCAGATCGGCCACAAAGACAAGCCGCTTCTGGCCGGGAAGCGCCATGCCTGAGGTTTTTATCTCCTGAAAGATTACCGCCTTTGAATTTTCTTCATATACATTATTGAAAATTTTTTTTCTTTCTCCGGCCTGAAAGTCGAAGGATTCTTCTTTTTTGCTGTCTGAAGCAGGCCGGTAGTTCAGGTGCTCAAACTCCACCGCAGCGCGCACCGGCCAGGCGTGGGTATTGAAGATAACCAGGGGCAGACGGTCTTTATGCCGCGTATCTATCTTCTGACAGAGGCGTTGAAAAGCGCTGTTGATTATCTCTCTTGCCTGGGCCACAGCGCCGCCCAGAGTTTGTTTTGCGTCATCACAAGCTTCAAAAATACTTGTACCGGCCAGAATATCGTGAAACTGGCAAAAGAGCAAATCCTGCCAGATGTAATCCAGGCGTTTTTTGGGGTATCGATAACCGACAGACCATCCGGCGGCAACCGATATTTTTTCAGCCGCCAAAAGCAGGTGTTCAACCCGGCGGTTTAATTCCTTCAATTCGCTGCAGGAGGAATAACAACCCCTGGCGTAGTGTTGGATTTCACCGCGAAAGACCGGGATCTTCTTTGTTTTGGCGACGCCGGAACGAAAGAAACCTTCCGGAGAGCTGTATTTGAATTCGACCCGCCCCGGCTCTTTTTTCAGCCCATCGATTAATTCCAGTTCTTGAACAGTCGTTCCGTAACCGTGGTCTCCGCCCCCAAAAAAAATCATCGTCTGGTCAACGGCCATCTTTTCCGCCAAGCGTATCTTTTCTTCAATCTCTTTGTCCAGCCAGGTACTGTAAAGGCCCGGACCGGTTATTTTAAAAGCGGTCAAACGGCTGCCGTCGTAACCTTCCCAGGAGAAAAGCCCGGGCAGGGGTTGGTCCGGTTCTACCGGCTTGGTAAACACGTAACAATCAAGTCCGGACTTTTTCAAAATCTGGGGTAACATTCCGTTGTGCCCGAAACCATCAGGATTGTATCCAACCCGGGCGACAACCCCGAACTTATTCCAAAAATACCTCTGACCGTAAAGTTCCTGCCGCACCAGAGATTCTCCGGAAGGAATATTCAGATCCGACTCCACCCAGGAACCGCCGACTAAAAACCAGCGCCCGTTCTTAACCGCCTTCCGAATTTTGCGGAAAAGTTCCGAATCCACCTCCTCCACCCATCGGTAGAAAAGAGCCGAAGAAGCAGTAAAGGTGTATTCCGGATGTTTTTTAATCAGGTCAATTGACTGCCGGAAGGTAGCCAGCACCACCTCCACGCCCTCTTCCCGATTCCAGAGCCAGACCGGATCAATGTGTGCGTTGCCCACCAGGTGAGCCAGCGGTTTCTTCCTTTTCATTTAATAGATTTTGATCGCTTCGTCGACCAGAATTTCGCCTTCAAACAACTTGACGATTAATTTGCCTTTTTTAATCCTTTCGTCTACTTTGAATCTTCCCGCATTATTCTCAAGCGCCACGGCCGTCCCCAGATTTGGCGAGTCGTTATCCCAGAAATAAAAGAGTTGCGGTTTTTGAAAAACACCCCGAACCTTAACCGTAAAAAGGTTGTTTGTTTCACTGATTTCCAGAACTTTCGGCAGACGGCCGACGCAAATAACATCCAGGGGCGCTATCCGTAAATCGAGCACTGCCCTGCCTCCAAGAACCCTGAAAGGAATTTCTTCGTCGTATAGAAACTCTACGTAACGGTAACCTTCTTGATGTTCAACCGCTATCAGTTCGCCTTTCAATTCAAAATCGTTCTTGTTGTAAAGGGTATAGACAATTTTGTCGGCAACCGGGAATTTGTTGGCGTAAAGATGGTCTTTCTTCGTTTCTACAAACGGAACCGGCGCGAGCGTGGCAAAGGCATCGCCATTCTCCCGCATCACCTGTCCGGTTTTAGCCAGATAATCGACTTGGTTGCCAACCAGGTCTCCGCGGGTGTTGCCGACACCGTTAAAAAAAGTTCTTTTGCTATCTACCGGAAAGGTACTGGCCGTCTGCCCCCACTCTACCAGCTTCACCCCGGGAAAGTAAAAACGGAAGAAGAGAAGGTCGTAATTGCTGAAATCCTTGGCGTAAGGATGGGCAAAGGTCTGCGCTAACGAACCGTCAACGTACTGGGAAAAATAGTCTGAACCGCAGAACTCCACCATCAGAGAAGCGTCCGGCTTAACCGACTTGACGGCTTCCCGGACCTTCTTCAAAAGACGGGCCTGGTCATCGGCTAAATTCTGGCTGTGGCTGTGATTGGGGTTGATGCAGAAAAGCACTTCGGTAGAAGTATCAAGACGAATACCGTCAATACCGGTATCTCTGATTATCTGTTTTATTCTTTGGGCCATATGGTCCTGGTATTCGTGAACATGGGTGCACATATTGAAAGCGCCCCAGTCTTCATTCAAGACCCCGGGTGTAAGCATATAACCCCAGTCCCGGCCGTGCTCCCTGACAATCCCGGCCTCTTTTCCCAAAGCCCGGGTGCAGGTGTAAAAGGTTATACGGCTTCCCAAAGCCTGACATTTTTTAATCTCGTCTCTGAGTTGTTGCGTGCCGCCGTGGTACAAATCGCCGGATTTATCTTCTATCCATCCCCGATTGTTATAACCATATTCAGGGTCCCGCCACCATTGCGACCACTCCAGGTGATGGTCCCTTCCGTCCGGATTAATCTGCTCGTTGGCAATAAAACGGTCTTCCGGGTGAAATCCTTTTGCAAAACCCGCATTACCGACTCGATGATGGACTACGGCGAAATTAAAATCATTTTGGAACCAGGCCGGTGCCGGTTCGTGCCGGTACCAGGTTTTGTGTGCCCATTCGCTGTAACGCCTCAAAGGTTCCAAACAGATACCCGGGTTAACTCCGATGGCGGCCGGGGCAGGAGAAAATATCTCGCCTGGCTTCATTTCACGTTCCAGATAAATAGTTGCCATGCCCAGGCCTGTTTCGTAGTTAAATGGTTGAGGTTTTTCTCTGGGGTGAAAAATATGGTTATAATCGATGCCCACCCGCCCGGTTTCGGTTGTCTTTCTCAAAAGGAGGCCTTTGACGGTACCGGAACTGTCTTTGGCGTAAGTGTAGATGCCGCCGCCGAGCGCCGGGTTGAAAACGGCCATTACCGGCATCCACAGCCGTTGCCCGTAAACCATGCCCAGGTCGTAGGATTTATTCCCTGTCCAGCCGGTATGCATTGGCCAAAAATAGTAGTTATCCTTGAGCTTTTCTCCTAATTGTATATTTTCCAGAAGCGGAAAAGTGGTTTGTAATTTTAGGTTCTGGGTCGACCGATTGGCAATCTTCAACGTCAATTCGGTTTCCGGAGCATCTTCAATGGTTGCGGTCAGAATTACTTCCAGCTTGGGTTCGGCACAAGAAAGAAATAATTTTAATTGCCGTCCCTTGCCGAATGGACCGGTCTCCACTTTTTCAACTTTAAATTTTCCGGAATCCAGTTTTTGGCCATCGACCCGAAGATGGAACAGTCTACCGCCTTCCCGGTTAAGACAGTCCTCGCCAATATAATTATTAACGAATTTCTCCAATCTCACTCCGTTAACAAGCGAGAGCCGGTAGAGACCGTAACTGTTTTCCATTGTTACCGTGCTGCCGTCTTCCGAACGGGAAATAGACGGGGTCTTCCCTTTCGTTATCGGTTTGGATGGAACAGTCAGGGGCG
Organism: uncultured bacterium; assembly: GCA_964491175.1. Classification (GTDB taxonomy): domain Bacteria; phylum Ratteibacteria; class UBA8468; order MWAK01; family MWAK01; genus JAHJUB01. The sequence continues at coordinate 3,249 of CAZBFL010000023.1, read as the reverse complement.
GTTTAACAATTGCGCTAACGGTACTCCGAAAATCTTCGGTGGTAGCGGCCCTTATCTTTCCAAAATATTCGTCATCTTTGGCTTTATTGGAAATAATCAATTCATCAAGTCTGCCCAAAAGCGGCGCCTGGCGCGGTTTGAGATCCAGATCTAAACCAACGCCAACAGTCAGATTGTGATTAGAGGCAACCCGGGGTACCGCCGGTGTTTCTTTGGATGCAATCAGAGCCCCATTGATGTAAATTTTTAAACTTTTGCCGTCACAGACCCCGGCTATATGCTGCCATACCTTTTCTTTTAAAACACCGGTTTTGGTTTCCACAAAAACATAACCCAACTCTCGATCCCAAACGGCAAATTGCAGCCTGGATGTGTCCCAGGGAATAATTTGAACCCCAAACGATCCCTCCTTTTTAACGATAAAACCGGTTGTGCCGGCATCCTCGCGGTAGAGCCAGGCCTCCACGGTCAGCCGTCCGGTCCGGCCGGGAGAATCCAGCGATTCAGAACTGGAAACAAAGACATAATTATCATTGCCGTCAAATTCCAGACAGCCGCCCTTTACCCCTTTTTCCGACCATTGCGGAACTCCGTAAAGAATTCCGTTATTCTTATTGCCGGAACCATCCAGCACCCGATTACCGATGCCTTCTTCAAAAGAATAGTGGAGGACCGTGGTGTCCGAAGCTGTTTCGCCGAAAATCCCGGTAATAAAGACAACGGTTCCTAAAACCATCAACAAAAACGCGACAACCAGACTGAAAATATTTTTACGTCTCATAACAGAACCTCCAATAAAATTAAATAATTAAACAAAAAAAGGCGCACCGCTGTATTTTTGATGCGCCTTTTTTGAAGATAAAAACATCAATATAGGAGAATATAAACAGAATAACACAATCAGATAAACTGTGGTGGCTAATTTTACAAGACAGGCCGGAGCATACAGCTCCGGCCTGTCTTTTCGCTGTAGTTATGCTTATAACTGTTGGTAGTTGTAAATCCGCTGGAAAATTGCGTCTCGATTGGGCCAGAAAACTTCTTTTCTTAAAGAACTAACATGCCCGTCTACCCACAGAACATTAACAAACCCATCGTGTCCTCTGGGGGTCATTGTTCCCTCGTACACACCAGGCTCATACCGCATATGCGCTTCCGACCACCAATATACACCGTCGCCATATTCAGTCGTAGGGGGAGTGTAAGGTATCCAGTGACCATCCATAATCATCAGGGTACCGGAAGGATATGAAACTTGGGACATTTTTATCCATCCGATAGTCGGCTCAGCGGCATCGCCCAACTGGTTGTAGTTCCAACCATACGATATACTCCTACCCTTGGTGCTGGGACATCCGTAGCTTGGCAGGGTATTGTCTGGAATAAGATTTGCCCAGTGCAGGCAGTTACCCCACCTAAAACCGTTGCCAGTTGCCGGAAAAAACTCATTGTAATTCTGAAGATACATATGGACTGCTAAACCAAGTTGTTTTAGGCTGCTTATGCAAGATGCCTGTCTGGCCTTTTCCCTGGCCCGGGAGAGCGCCGGCAGGAGCATCGCCGCCAGGATGGCGATGATGGCGATGACCACCAGCAACTCAATCAAAGTGAAGGCATGTAGGGACAGGCGGGGCAGGAGCGAAGAAGCAGCGGGCCTGTTTTTAGTAGCGGTGCGATTCATCGCACGCAGTGTAGTAAAATAAGTAGTCTGGCGCAGATCTTCCCGGACATTCTGTCCGAGAAGAGAAAACTTGCGCCACATTAAAGAAAGGAGCGTAACCATGGTAACCTCCGTTTTTAATTCAGTTATCGGAACGGACCTGCATAAGACTTCTCTGACCTTTGCGGTGAGAGACAAAGAAGGGAATCTGGTTAAGACCGCAAAGATTGACTGCAAATGCGCAAACAAAATCAGGGATTTTATCACCTCCTTTCCCCGGCCCATCCATCTGGCCATCGAATCGGTCGGGATGTATGAGTGGCTCTGGGAACTGGCCGAGCCGCTGGTGGAGAAACTTACGTTGGCGGATGCGGTGGAACTGAAGTTTCGGGCCGGCAGACGGCAAGCGAAGACCGACAAGATTGACGCCAGGTTTGTTTCGCTGCTGGCTTACAAAGACGACCTTCCCCTCTCTTTTGTCCCGGATAAGACCACCCGGCAATTCCGCAAGGTCTGCCGCCATTGGCACGCCACCACCGAATTTCTGACTGATATCAAAATCCGGATGAGATGGATTCTCAATCAGCATAATTTGCCCGGGCCGGAAAACATCACCGGAGACAGCGCCCGTCGCTGGTTTCTGGGACAGGGCCATCTTCTGGATTCCATCTCTTCCTTTACCTTCTCTCAACTGCTGGATTCCGTGGAACATCTGGAACTTTTGCAGATGCCCATCCGCCGACAGATTCTCAACTTCTCGGAGTTGCCCCGGTTTAAACCCGATATTGAGCTTTGTTGCACCGTGCCGGGCATCGCCCAGGTGTTGTCGGCGATTATCGTGGCCGAGGTTGCCGGGTTTGACCGGTTTTCCGGACCGGATGCCATCGCCTGTTACGCCGGCATCACCGAACGCACTAAAGAGAGCGGCGGGAAGCGTTCGGAAGGGAAAATCTCCTGCGCCGGACCGGCGGACCTTCGCTGGGCGCTTTGCGAAGCGGCCACCACGATGATTCGTTCCGACCCGGTTTACAAGGCTATGTACGCCCGTATCCTGAAGAATACCGGAATTAAAGGAAAGGCCAAAGTGGCTATGGCCCGAAAACTTATCGGCTGGCTCTGGAAGATGGCTAAGACCAGAGAACCTTTCCGAAGAGGAGGTTCTACCCGGCATACCAGAAATGCCAACATCGCCAGGCAGCAGGCCAGGTCCATCGCAAACCTGGCCGCTGCCGCCTGATAGATACAGCGACTTTCTCAGTCTCTGGCGGTCTATGTCGTCTTCTGACCCGCGCGTTGGGCTTTTGACCTTCCGGTGGATGCCACCGGAAAAGGTCGCGAAGAGTGAATGCGGCGTAAGACGACGCGAATGGAAACTTCCTGTGTGCCCGGAATCTATTGGCCGAAAGGGAAGATATTCCCTTTCCGCACTGCCGGTGACCACGTATAGATGATTGCGCCCCTTGAGGCTGACCGCCCCGGGAATGATGAAGTCGAAGGAGTTATCGTTATGACTTAACAGATTATAGTTTTTCATTCATTTGACGTAATTTTGGGGAAAGTGATAGGATATTACATCTTCAGCAGTACCT